>JAUVIT010000301.1 GCA_030592605.1 Bacteroidota bacterium | reverse complement strand
TCTACAATGGTTATTTCTTCTAATGGCATATCTCCCATAGGATTAACCATAGTTGCCTTCAAGACACCTTCTTCTTTGGATATCACGAAGGTTCCATCGATATCAACCGGAAGTTCCAAAACCTGATAATCCCATTCTCCCAGATAAGGGGCATGTGGATCTTTGGCCACTTTTGTTGAAGCACAGGAGGAAAATGCAAGCGCTACGGCGAGCATCAGAGCAAAGTTTCTAAGCATGTTGTTTTTCATAATATAAGCTATTGAGTTTATTTAATGTGTTAAATATACACAATAAAAATGATTCATCACAATAATTTTTACGATATTTGGTATGAATAAATACATTTCAGATTACTATTATGGCGCGCTTCAGCAAGAGAAAACCAGATACCGTTATGGTAAAGGACAGGCAACTGGTCTGTCCTGTCTGTGCAAACGACCAGTTTATTGAGACAAGGGCACAGTTGAATACTGCTGTTGCCTCTCTATTTGATTTGGACTTCGCCAATAAAGAGGCCCGTTGTTTTGTCTGCTCCGAATGCACCTATATCTTCTGGTTCAGGGCCTAGTATTTATAAATGAAAAAAAACTCCATAAAGTGTTACAAAAGAAAGGGATTTTACTCGGTCTGATTGTGCTGCTTTGCAATAGCGGAATATGCCAGTCTCAGAAGCCGCTGAACTACCTCTTCGAGAGTGGTAGTGAAGGCTATCAGTGTTTTCGTATTCCAGCCATGCTGACCACCACCCAGGGTACCGTTCTGGCATTTGCTGAAGGACGTAAGAAAGGATGTTCCGATACCGGAGATATCGATCTGGTGATGAGATATTCTAAGGATCATGGCGAGACATGGAGCAAACTCATGGTGATCTGGGATGACGGAGAGAATGTATGCGGAAATCCGGCACCTGTTGTTGACGAAGCTACAGGAACCATTCACCTGCTTTCTACCTGGAATCTTGGTAAAGACCATGAGAGGGAGATTATTGACGGAACAAGTGAGGATACCAGGCGGATTTTTGTGATGAGCTCTGCCGATGAAGGATTGACATGGACAGAGCCCCGGGAGATCACCACTTCGGTCAAGCAGGAAAACTGGACCTGGTATGCCACGGGCCCCTGTCATGGTATTCAGTTAAAACAAGGAGAACACATGGGAAGACTTCTGATCCCCTGTGACCATATTGAGGCTGCAACAAAAAAGTATTATTCACATACGATTTATTCTGATGACCAGGGGATTACCTGGGAGCTGGGAGGTAGAACGCCCCAGGATCAGGTCAACGAATGTACCCTGGCAGAACTATCTGATGGAAGGATAATCTTGAATATGCGGAATTATGACCGCTCACAGAAGAACAGAAAAATTGCCTACAGTGAGGATGGAGGTCTTACATGGGGAGATCTGGATTCAGATGAAACATTAATTGAACCCATCTGTCAGGCAAGTATGCTAATGGTTTCTTCTGAAAAGGAGAAAACACCCCTATTGCTATTTCTTAATCCGGCAGATAAGAAGCATCGTCAGCGCATGTGCCTACGCAGCAGCATGGATGATGGCGCTTCCTGGAAGGGAAGCCTGGTACTTCATAAAGGGCCTGGAGCTTATTCGGACCTGGCACAGCTCCCCAATGGAAATATTGCTTGTTTGTATGAAGCCGGTATTTCAAATCCATACCAGGGCATTGTCTTTGAGGTAGTCCAGCTGCAGCAGATTGAAGAGGCTGCATTCTAGTCCTCCAATTTCACAATCCGCTGTATCTCTCTTATCAGCAAGGGATATGCAGGTACAAGCATATTGTGCCCGTATCCGTCCATCTCATAAAGCCGGGTATCGGGGTGCCCAACTACCTTCATCATCCGCCACAGGTAGGCATTCTCTTCATACCTTCCCATCATCTCCATCTCCCGGTCGCCCGTTATCAGTAAGAGGGGAGGAGCATCCTTGCGTACATGGTAAAGGGGGGCCAGGTCATCCACGATTGGCTGCGTTCCTTCAATTCCCCGCTCTTTTCTTACGGTAAAATGCGTAATGGTATGGCCACTGAAGGGAATCAGTCCCGCGATGCGGTTGGCATCAATATCGTGCTTATTCAGCCACTTCTTATCCAGTCCTACCATGCTGGCCAGGTATCCCCCTGCAGAGTGTCCCGAAACAAAGATCAAATCAGGATCACCTCCATAGGCTTCAATATTCTTGAAAACCCAGGCCACTGCCGCTGCGGCATCTTCTATATAAACCGGGGCCTTAATCTTTGGATACAAGCGGTAGTTAACAGCCACAACTGCCACCCCTTTCTCTTTCAGTTCTTCCGGGATGTATTTGTTTCCGCCAGTCAGGCCACCCCCGTGAAACCAGACCACCGTAGGAAATCCCTCCTTTTCTACCGGATAGTATATATCCAGAACACAACGCTCCATGATATATTCATCCGCAACAGACTCTGAATCCGGGTAGTAGTTGATATTCTCTAAGGTGGTGTAATCACTCTGCTGGGCCTGTGAAATCAAGCAGCTTGCAGCAAGTAGAATTATTAATAAGCTCCGTTTCATTTTTCCTTAGTTTATCCGTTTTGATATTAGCGATATTAAAGATAAAAAAGCTATTTTTAATGCCTATCCCTTTTACTGATGAATCAGTACGCTGAGACTCTTGTTCAGGAACTAAAACATAGGTCGGTCCCACAAAAAGCGGACTGGTGGAACAACTACTTGAAAGGTGAGATCCGATTTGTGGGAACAAGTATTCCTGAAATCCGGAAGCTATTGTTTGAGAAGAACAGTAGCGAGGGCCTGGATCAACTACCTATGAATCAGCAGGTCAGTCTGGTGAACAGTTTAATGCGAAGCGAACTGGCCGAACATAAACTTGCGGCCATCCTTTATATGCAACTTTTCTGGCTGGGAAGGCAAAAGAACTCCTTCCTTTTAAGCCTGATATCCGATTGGTTTACCGACCGCTATATTCATGATTGGAACACTACCGACTGGCTCAGTGTAAAGGTTCTTACGCCCCTGATTGATTCGGGCGATGAAAAGGTTATCTGGACCCTGAAAAGATGGAATCAAGATCCCTATCTCTGGAAGGCCCGGGCCTCTCTGGTCCCCTTTGCCCTGTCGAAGCATATTGGTGATCATTCTAAAACTATCGTGCGTTTTTCGGATATCCTCATCCGGCGCGAAGAACGTTTTGCCAAGACCGCTGTGGGATGGGTAATGCGAGAGTACTCCAAATTGGATGAGGAATTTGTACTGGATTTTCTCAGCAAGCATGTGAAACACACCACATGGGACGTTAAAAGAAATGCCCTGAAATACTACCGACAAAAATTGAAGCAATCATGAGAAACCTGCTTATTCTATGCATAGCAGCATCTATCCTGCTGTTGCCTTCCTGTGATCCCTACAGCGAGACCAGGGGGAATTTCAAGATCCTGCCAGAGCCGGAGATAGCAGAATTTTACGGGAATAGTGAGTT
>JAUVIT010000081.1 GCA_030592605.1 Bacteroidota bacterium | reverse complement strand
GACCTGGTTGAATTCATGACCTCTGGTAACATTGTGGTTGCCATCCTGGAAAAAGAAAACGCTGTGGAAGATTACAGGAAGCTAATCGGAGCCACTGATCCGGAAAAAGCTGAAGAAGGCACTATCCGAAAAGAGTTTGCTAAGAGTATGCGTGAAAATGCTGTACATGGTTCTGATTCGGATGAGAATGCAAAAATTGAAGGATCATTCTTCTTCTCAGGCCTGCAACGGTTCTAAGTACTCTTATCAGCGAAGGACCACATCATCGATCACATCCATTCCCGCAGCCTCATTTAGTTTTGGGATCAAAGACTCTTTGATCATACTGAGCTCATTTCTCACCACTGAAGAGTGAAGAGTTACGAAAAGTTTACGGTTCTGAATCTTGAGTGACTTGGTCTTTTTGGCCACAGTTATACCCAGCAAATCTTTCCACGATTTCATCAGCCGGTATTCAGCCAGCCCTTTCTCCAGACGATTTGCTTTAACAAACTGTTGAAGCAGGGAATCAATTTTCCTGACTTCTTTTCTTTCCATGCTTATCCTTTAATCTCTTCAAAGCTGGCTTCAGGAGTTATTCTGAAAACCTTATGATCGGCAGGGATCTCTTTCAGGATTCCCTGTAAACGCTGTTCATTGGTGTCGGTAATAAAAATCTGACCGAATTGGTTCTCTGCCACCAGGCTTATAATGTGTTTTACTCTGCCAGCGTCAAATTTATCAAAAATATCGTCCAGTAATAGAATGGGCGGAATCTTTGTCAGTTTCCGGATGAACTCAAATTCGGCCAGTTTCAGCGCCACCAGGAAGGTTTTCTGCTGCCCCTGCGAACCACTCTTTTTTAAACTATAGCCACCCAGCTCCATTCCCAGGTCATCCTTATGAATTCCAAAAGTGCTATACTGGACGATACGATCTTTTTCCATGGAAGCTTTCAAGCCATCCCTGAAACCTGTTTCCTTCAGGTGCGCCTGATAACTCAGGCTTACCTTCTCCCGATTCCCGGAAATATGCGAGTGAAATGAGTCAAATACAGGCAGAAGTTCATTAACAAAACGAACCCGCTCTTCAAAAATCGGCTCCCCATAGCGAATCAACTGCTCATCCCACACTTCCAGTATCTGAGGATCAAAATTCCGGCTAAATGCAAAATCTTTTAGTAACTTATTTCGCTGATTTAGTGCCCTGTTATACTGGATCAGGTTTTCAAGATAAACTCTGCTATACTGGGCAATCACACCATTCATAAATTTTCTGCGTTCCTCACTTCCCCCGTTAATCAGGATGGCATCGGCCGGTGAAATCATGACCAGGGGAATCAGCCCGATATGCTCGGAGAGTTTGCTGTACTCCTTTTGGTTTCTTTTGAACTGCTTCTTTTTCTGCTTTCTGATTCCGCAGTAAATATTCTCTTCCTTGCCCTTTCTGTCAAACAGACCCTGTACGACCAGGAAATCCTGATCATACCTTATATTCTGGCTGTCTACCGGATTCAGATTGCTTTTACAGAGAGACAAATAGTGAATTGCATCAAGAAGATTGGTCTTTCCCACACCATTTTCCCCCACAAAACAATTAATCTTTGCAGAAAGCGGAATGTCAACCTGTTCATAATTCTTAAAGTTGACCAGGGATAGTGATTTCAGATGCATACACAAAATTACTATTTTTTATACATACCATTTTCATTTATCTTTAGGTGAATTCCTAAAACTTAAAACAATTGATAAAAAGACAATTATTAATCCTTGCTTTCCCGGTAATCTTGCTTACCGGATGTGCTGAACTAAATTCTCTGATTCAATCTGTCCCCATGGATGCACCTCTGTCAGAAGCAGAAGTGGTCGACGGATTAAAGGAAGCCCTGATCGAAGGATCGAAAAACTCTTCATCCATACTCTCGGCTGTTGATGGCTATTATGGAGATGATTTAGTTAAAATCCTGCTCCCTGAGGAAGCATCCATAATCATCGATAATCTTGCTAAAATCCCAGGTGGTGACAAACTTGTGGAGGATGTAGTCCTCAGAATCAATCGGGCTGCAGAAGATGCAGCCAAAGAAGTAGCTCCCATTTTCATCAACAGCATTAAACAGATGACCATCAATGACGCTTTCGGCATCCTTAGAGGCGCCGACAATGCTGCCACTCAGTACCTCAGTAATACCACCCGAACAGATCTATACAATCTATATAAACCAAAGATCAGGAATTCGACAGAGAAGGACATTCTGGGAGGTGTTTCTACCAAAGAGTCGTGGGAAGCCCTTACAGGTAAATGGAACCTGTTTGCCAACTCCATTGCCGGTAAAATGGCTGGATTTCATCCAGTTAATACCGATCTTGACGATTACCTGACTAACAGAGCCCTGGACGGCATGTTTCTGAAAGTCGGGGATGAAGAAAAGAAAATCAGGACCAACATCTCTGCCCGCATCAGTCCTTTGCTTAAGAAGGTTTTCGGTAGTCTGGACAATTGATTTTGTTATTTGCTATTTTTGTGGCGCCACAAACGGCATTTTTCCAAAAAAGGGTTACTTTTGCGGAAGTTTTTGAATTTCAATAAAATTAGAGTGATGTCGAAGAAAAAGAATGTGAAGCAAACGGACAAGAATCTTGAAGGCATTGAACAGGCTTTAACCCGTTCCGAGCAATTTATAGAAGATAACCAGAAAGGACTTACCTATATCCTTGGAGGACTCATTGTTGTATTGCTAATCATTATAGGTGGAAACAGGTATTATCTGAAACCGCTAAATGAAGAGGCTGCTGCTGATATGTACTATGCAGAGCGTTTTTTTGAGGCGGACTCCTTTAATCTCGCCTTAAATGGATACGGCACCTATCCCGGGTTTCTAAATGTGATTGACGATTACGGTATCAGCAAATCTGCAAAGATTTCCAGATACTATGCAGGGGTATGCTACCATCAACTTGGCGATCAGGAAGCTTCAATAAAGCTGCTGAATAAATTCAAAACAGACGACCTTCTGGTAGGCGCTGCAAAATACAGCACCCTGGGGGATGCCTATGTTGAAATGGGTGACCTGAATAAGGCTATTTCAGCCTACAAGAGTGGAATTGATAAGTATGAGAATAATTTTTCCTCTCCTATCTTGCTGAAAAAACTGGGCCTTGTCTATGAAGAACTTGGTAATCTGAATGAAGCGCTTGATACCTATAAAGTCATTGAGTCTACCTACCCGGGAACTCCTGAAGGAAATGAGATTAAGAAATATATCGGAAGGGTAGAATCAAAAATGTCGCTGTAACCCGAATTCACCCCAATTCAAATGTCTTCAAGTCTGAAAAATTTATCGGACCATGATCCCGCTTCTATTCCCGATGGATCGAAAATGAAGTTCGGTATTGTTGTCTCAGAATGGAACGAAGAGATTACAGCAGCACTCCTGAATGGAGCACTAAGCAGATTGAAAAAAGAGGGCGTCAGAGAAGAAAATATCCATGTAAAAACGGTCCCCGGCAGCTTTGAATTGCCATATGGATCCCGGATTGTTGCTGAGCAGTTTTCACCTCATGCTGTCATTTGCCTTGGTTGTGTAATCCGCGGGGAAACCAGTCACTTTGATTACATCTGTCAGGGGGTCACCAAGGGAATTACGGAACTGAACCTCGACTATGATATTCCCTTTATTTTCGGCGTGTTAACAACTGAAAATCAACAGCAAGCCCTGGATCGTTCTGGTGGCAAACATGGCAACAAAGGTGATGAAGCTGCCGTTACAGCACTGAAAATGGCCGCCTTTAGAAATATTCTGTTGCAGTAGTTTTTACAAAAAAACAATATAAAGAAGGGCCGTTTCATAGTTCATGAAACGGCCCTTCTTTTATCTTAATTGCACCTATCCTACCTGCTCTTCTTTTTGGGTTGTGGCTTTCTTCCACCAAGGGACTGCTGCTTTTGTATGGATTCCAGCCGCTGCGCAAACTTAGATTTCTTGGCCGGCTTATTCTTTCTTGCATTGATCTTTTGCATGATCTTCTCTTCATCGATAAACCTCTTGAAGAGAAGGTTTTGTCCAAGTGTAATCAAATTGGCCAGGAAGTAATAATAAGTCAGACCGGCAGGGAAACTGTTCAGGATAAACATAAACATCACCGGCATAATATACATCATGGACTTCATACCGGGCATCTGGCTGGTTCCTGCCGATGCCTGAGTGTTATAACGCATGGATAGCATGGTGGTAACGGTCATCAATATGGTAAAGAGACTTACGTGATCACCATACATAGGAATCTCAAAGGGCAGATTCAGAATAGAGTCATAGGTGGAAAGATCATGGGCCCATAAGAATCCCTCCTGCCTAAGTTCTATGGAGGTTGGAAAGAACCTGAACATGGCATACAGGATCGGAAACTGCAGCAACATAGGCAGACATCCGCCCATGGGATTGGCCCCGGCCTTCTTATATAGGTCCATGGTCGCCTGCTGCTTCTTCATGGCATCATCCTTCTTGGGATAGCGTTCACCGATCTCATCCACCTGGGGTTTAAGAAGCTTCATTACCGCCTGTGACTTGAAGGATTTGTAAGTCAGTGGAAATAGGCCAACCTTGATAATCAGCGTAAGCAGAAGGATGATAAGCCCGTAATTATCGAAATACTTGTTCAGCCAGCCAAAGATTGGGATGACCACAAAGGCATTGATCCACCGGAGCATGGCTCCACCCACTGTAACCACATTTTGGAGACCCAGATCGCCATAGCCCTTCAGAGACTGGAATTTATTTGGACCAAAATATAGTTGCATGCCGATAAGCTGATCGCCGGTACGATCGTAAGGTATATCTACTGAGGTGGAGAAGCGGCGGACATATTTACCGGGATCCTTAAAACGCTCCTGCAGCATGTAGGCACCATTGAAGTGTTCATCGGCTACCAGTATGGTCGAGAAAAACTGCTGACTAAAGGCAATCCAGCTGATACGGGTGGTTTCGGTCACCTCTTCAAGCTCTTTCTTTGAACGCGACTTAAAGCTTTCCACATCTCCCCCTTTGTATCGATAGTAGAGTGTGGTATACATGGCCTCATTCTGGTAGCCCTTTTCCTGTGAAGGTGCATAGAAATCAAACTTGAATTCCATTCTGTCGGTTCGGTACTGGTCCAGTCCCTTGAAACGCATATCAAAATCAAGCATGTAATCATCCTCAAACAAGCGATAGATATATGAAATGGATGCTGATTCAGAGATATCCATTTTCATGGTAAGCTGCTGAAAGGATCTGCCATCCTCTCCCGTAAGATTCTCAATTACAGGCTGGAAATATAATTCGCCTGTATTAATGCTCCTGTTCTCGGCAAAAAACTGTAGAGCGAAGATGGTTGAGTCACCGTCGAAAAGATAGAGTGGCAGTGAATCGTGTGTCTGATACTGCTTCAACTCTACTGTATAGGGTCGGCCACCAAGGGTCGAAAAGCTCAACTTCACTTGCTCATTCTCAAGTACCACGCTCTCAGATGCTCCTGTGGCAGCATTTGCAAAATCGCCAAGCTCTCCTTCCAGTCGCTCAATGGATACCGAATCGCTTGCTCCAGTGCCTCCTGTCGCATCGCCGATAAGTTGATCTTCAGCCTGCTGTTGTGCAGCGGCCATGGCCCTGACCTGCTCTACCCGAGCTATGGAATCAAGCCTGCCACGCTCAGCCATCTGAGCCTCACGTTGAGGTTTTGTAAAAATGCTGTAGCCCACAAGAAGGAGACCAATAACACCCAGACCTATAATTGTATTTCTGTCCATTTTCAACTATTAAATTCAGGCACAAAAGTAATGGTTTAGCCTTTATATCAATATAATTTCAGGTAAAATCCGTCAGATTTCGGTGAATTACAGCAGGAAGCAGTTAAACTGCTATTTACTGTACTTGATGGCGGCTTTTATAAAAGCGATAAACAGAGGGTGCGGATTGAGTGCAGTACTACTGTATTCAGGGTGAAACTGTGTACCTATAAACCAGGGATGACCAGGTAATTCCATGATCTCCACAAGTCCGCTATCCGGATTGATCCCAGTTGGAACCATACCATGCTCCTGGTATGTTTCCAGAAAATCGTTGTTAAACTCATAGCGATGCCGATGGCGTTCCCGAACCATATCAGTCTGATAAGCGTTTTGCACCAGCGATCCCTTTTTCAAAGAACAGGCATATCCACCCAAACGCATGGTTCCGCCCTTTTCTGTCACCCCTTTTTGTTCCTCCATCAGATCAATTACAGGGTGTTTGGTGATGCTGTTCATCTCTGTAGAGTGCGCATCATCAAATCCCAGCACATTGCGTCCAAACTCGATGATAGCACACTGGAGACCAAGGCATATACCAAAAAAAGGAACCTTGTTCTCACGGGCATAGGTCACTGAAAGAATTTTGCCCTCAATTCCACGGTCCCCAAAGCCCGGTGCAACAAGAATACCATCATAGCCTTCCAGTTTCTCAGATACATTCTTTTCCGCTACCTCCTCAGAGTGCACAAAAACCACATTTACTTTCACATTATTCATGGCACCCGCATGGGTCAATGATTCAATGATTGATTTATAGGAATCAAACAACTCAACATATTTGCCCACAAGTGCAATCCTGATTTCTTTTTTTGAACTCTTCAGCCGGGCCACAAACTCCTTCCATTCTTTCAGATCGGGCGACTCCTTGGCTGCAATATGTAACTTTTTCAATACCATTACATCAAGCCCCTCCTCCTGCATCAGCAACGGTACCTCATAAATGGTAGATACATCAATGGATTGAATTACTGCCTCCAGTTCCACGTTGCAGAAAAGAGCTACTTTTCTTCGCAGGTCTTTGTCAAGTTCATGTTCGGAACGTAACACCAACAAATCGGGCTGAATCCCGTTCTCCAAAAGCACTTTTACAGAATGTTGCGTAGGTTTTGTTTTCAGCTCGCCCGAAGCCGCAAGATAGGGCACCAGGGTAAGGTGAATAAACACCGTATTCTCCACACCCAGGTCCCAGCGTAGTTGCCGTACAGCTTCTATATAGGGCAATGATTCAATATCCCCAACTGTGCCCCCTATTTCGGTAATAATGATATCGTACTCATTCTTTTTTCCAAGAAGAGTAATTCTTCGCTTGATTTCATCTGTAATATGGGGAATCACCTGAACGGTCTTCCCCAGGTAATCGCCCCTGCGCTCCTTATTTATCACT
>JAUVIT010000213.1 GCA_030592605.1 Bacteroidota bacterium | reverse complement strand
GAACGGGTTTCTCTTTTACCTATGCCTACCATATTTTCCTGGGTCGACAGCGGCTTTCTTTTGGTTTGGCGGGCAAAGCATTTCAGTACAGGATTGATAAGGACCAGCTCACCTTTGGTGATAATGGTGATCCGGTATTGAATAGCGATTTCAAGACAGTAGCTTACAGTCCGGATGCCGATTTCGGGATCCATTTTCAGGACCCGAATTACTTTGTGGGATTTTCCATCTCCAACTTGCTTCAGACTTCAGTAAAAATAGGGGGTAACGAGATTGCAGATTTCAAAACCTACAGGCACTACTGGTTTATGGGTGCTTACCGTTTCCGTTTATCAGATATGCTGGAACTGGAACCTGGTGCTTTGTTAAAGTCTCCTGAGAACTGGAATCCACAGGGTGATTTTACATTGAAACTATATTTCGCCGATCAATTCTGGGGTGGACTTTCCTACCGGACAAACAAAAGCATGATTCTCCTTTTTGGAGTCAAGTTGGATGGACTCCATTTTGGTTATTCATTTGATTGGGCATTTTCGGAGATCGGGCATTTTAATTACGGATCGCATGAGGTTGTCCTTGCCTATAAAATAGGTGACAATGCCCGCCGCTATAAGTGGCTGAACCGCTATTAGCTCTAATAGCCAGCCAAATAAATAATATTTGCTTTATTTGCATTATGAAGGTTCTTCTTGTAGGTAAATACATAAATATTGGTGGAGCGGCCATCGCCTCTTACCGGCTGATGGAGATCCTTAGGGAGAGTGGGGTGGACGTGAACATGCTTGTACAGGAGGGTGGGGACGAAGATGAAGCAGTATTTTCCACAACACGATCTAGGCTAAAAAAATGGATCAATTTTTTGCGTTTTGCCTTGGAGCGACTGTTGTTTCTGAGGCATGAAAAAGACAAAGAGCACCGTTTTCTTTTCTCCCTGGCCAATACCGGGGAGCGTCTGAACCGGAACAAACTAATAAGAGAGGCCGATATTATACATTTACACTGGGTGAACGCGGGATTCCTCTCCTTGCGCTCTCTGAGGGAGCTCTTGGACATGGGAAAGCCTGTTGTCTGGACCTTTCATGATATGTGGGCCATTACCGGAGGCTGTCATCATTCATTAAGCTGTGATAGGTATAAGCAGGACTGCGGACATTGCCTCTACCTGAAAAAGCCCGGGGAGAACGATCTTTCTCACCGCTTATGGCTCAAGAAGAGCAAGATTTTTAAGGACAGGAACATTACAGTGATTACGCCCAGTGAGTGGTTGCGGTCCTGCGTCAGGGAAAGCTCACTTTTCGGGAAAATGGAGGTTCATGCCATTCATAATCCCATCGATCAGACCCAATTCAAAGCGGTGGACCGGGAGCTGGCGTGCAGGAAGCTGGGACTGGATTCTTCAAAAAGATATATTCTGTTCGGAGCTGCGTCGGTGAAGAACCTGTACAAGGGTTTCAGCTATTTTCTGGAGGCAATAAAGCTGATGAGCCAGGATCCGGAAGCTGTAGAAGGAGTGGAAATCGTATTGTTTGGTAAAACCGGGGAAGATGTATCGCGGATGTTCCCTCTGCCTACCCATAACATAGAATATATTAGTTCGACACAGACCATGGTGGAATTATATTCATTGGCTCAGCTGTATACCATCTCCTCCCTGCAGGATAACTTTCCCAGTACAATCATTGAATCCATGCTTTGCGGAACCCCGGTGGTGGGCTTTCGGACCGGGGGCATACCTGAGATGATCGGCCATTTCGAAGACGGTTACCTGGCCGAACACCTTTCGCCCACCGACCTGGCTGAAGGAATGAAATGGGTTCTGTCTTACGATCCATACCAGGCACTTTCCGACAAAGCACGGAGTGCGGCCGTCAGAAGGTTTTCCAGAGAGCGTTCGGCTGCTTTGCATGTGGAACTTTACAGGAAGGTTTTAAACAAATCCCGCTCATGAGGACCTCTCCAAAAATATCAATCATAACAGTGGTTTTCAATGGGGAGAAGTACATTGGGAGGACCATTGAAAGTGTGGTCGGCCAGACCTACAAGGAGCTGGAATACATCATTATTGATGGGAAGTCCACCGATAGAACCCTGGAGCTTATCGGAGGTTTCGAAGGGATTCATCAGGTGGTCAGTGAGCCGGACAAGGGCCTCTACGACGCCATGAACAAGGGATTGAAAGCTGCCAGCGGTGATTATGTCTGGTTCCTGAATTCGGGCGATCAGATCTACAATTCAACTACCATTGAAACTTTGGTGGCAGGACTGAACGGGATGCCGGATATTATTTACGGGGGGACTATGATCATCGATGAGGCGCAGAATGAGGTGGGAGACAGACGCTTAAAACCACCGGTTCAACTTAGCTGGAAGTCCTTCCGGCAGGGGATGGTGGTCTGTCACCAATCCATCATTGTAAGGAGAGAAGGGGCACCCGCATACAATCTGGAATACCGCTTATCGGCCGATATTGACTGGGCCATCCGTGCAGCAAAAGATGCCTCTCAGATCCACAATTCAAACCTGGTTCTATCCAGGTTTCTGGAGGGTGGCCTCACCGAACACAATATCAAAGCAGGCTTAAAAGAACGCTTCAAAATTATGCGGCATTTTTATGGTTTGATCCCCACAATTCTCCGGCATTTTGTGTTTGGAGTTCGCCTGACCAATTTCTATCTCAGGCACAGGCGGATTTAGAGTTCTTTTTGGATAATTTCATGAAGCAGATCCACCCTTTTCTCAACGGAATGCTCTCTTAATGCCCGTTGTTGACCGGCCAGTGCAATGCTTCGCGCTTCTGCAGGATGAGAGATTGCCCATTGAAGCTTTTCAATACACTCTTCTATGCTTTTATAAGTGAGTATCTCCTTGTCAGGTTCAAACAGAGAAGGGATATTCTTTTTATCGTCGGTGACCAGCAGGGCACCGGCACCGGTCACTTCAAACATCCTCACATTGGCAGCGTAGTCACCGGCCACTTCACCATGCTGGTTAAAACCGATGGCGTATCCTCCAATAAGCTCCAGCATCTTTTTCCCAAAAACAGATTCTGTTCTAATATTATTCCTGATGCTTGAGGAGTACCTGCTTTTGCGCGGCATCTCCTTCAGCTGACCTATTTTCTGAAGGGCCCTGTTATCATAGACACTCATGATATTCAAGGCTGTAAGTAGCTTAATAGCCAGGTAAGCTGTTTGCTTCATTTTCAGCAAGTGCCAGGGGTCTGTTTCGAGCTGACCGTACATATGTAGGGGAAGTTTGTTCCTGAAGATTTCTTCAATGTAAGAGATTCGTTTTTTGTGGAACTCCTCCCTAAAGAGAAGAGAGCCAATGAAAATAATCTCATTTACGGGATCAGCAATCTCGTTCATCTGACTGATCAGCGTTGATTCAATCGCATGTGGAAACAGGTAGCTGCTGATACCATTTTTTCTAAAATCCTCCAGGAATCTTTCGGAACAGGCCAGGATCACATTGTATTGCCTGAAGGCCTTTATGCTTTCGTTATTGTAGGGCGCACAACAGTGCCCGATGATCAGTTTCAGAGAAGCGACCTCTTCCCGGATCTTCTGAATAAAGGAAGCACTGAAATTGGCGCTATCCTGGATAAAGAGGATCTCCGGCTTATAGGTTTTTAGTTGCTCAAGCAGAAGCCTGTTACCTGTTAATTCAGATCCATGCTCTCTTGCCCAGGCACTTTGCAGGGCTTTGGCATTATGAATCAATTCGGTCCCGGGAATGGAGTAATTCTGCTGCAGGTAACGTGGAAAATAGTCGGAATATCCATAGCCCTGATTCATCAGGTGCTTGTGCTGTTCCTCATAACTTTTTGTTACAAGCTCAGGATTTGACTTATAATAAGATTCAAGGAAGTTCGGGTAAAAGGAGGTGACTTTAATAAAACTAAATTTCATCGGGATCCTTTCAAATTAGCAGCAAAGTAATGCTAAATCATCAATTTACAAAAGGCATTTGCTCCTGAATGGTCTGGCCCGTGAGACCTTCCATTTGATTCTCCTTGCAGAGATCAAGGATGCCGGTATAGTGGGCAGTGATCCCTGCAATTTGACGCTCGTCAAAGGAGTTGTTATGCCAGAGCAATGAGAATACCCCGTTAAATTTAACAACTTCCGCTATCAGCTTTTCAATAGCAGAACGGCTGCTCTCCAGGTCAAGCTTCCGGTAATAGAGGTGAGTGCTTTCCATTAAAGTCAGAGGAATCTCCCAAAGATCCATACTGCAGTCATTTTGGAAATCAAACAGCCTGAATGGCCAGCAATAGGAGTGGCGGAATCCATCATGTTCTGCGAATCCCAGGGAAGCATCATATTTCAGACCTGCCTGTACCTGGTGCCGGGCTGTGATTCTGGGGTTAAACTTCAGGTAGTGTTGCCGGATACCAACTACCGGCGCTGGTGATTCTTTCCGAAGATTGGAAACGGTACGGTCCATGTACTCCTGGCTCGTTGCCGATTGTAGTGTGCCATGAATCCCAACTTCATGTCCGCGGGCAGTCAAATCTCGGAACAGACGCCTGAATTTTTTGTAATGGAAGCGATAACGAGAATTATCATTCCTGCCACCCTCTTTCTCCAGAAAGTAATAGGT
>JAUVIT010000365.1 GCA_030592605.1 Bacteroidota bacterium | reverse complement strand
GGAACAAAAAGAATGGCAATTGCGGTAAACAGATACTTTTTCATATTGATCGATTTAGGTTTGAATCGGAAAAAATACTAAAATCAGCGCTCAGTAACAACAGGAACACGATAATTATCAAATAAATAATCCCCGTTTTCCTGGCGGACCATGATACGGGCACCCTTAGGTTTGAGCAACAGATCGTCAATGGTGATGTATTCCCCCTTAACTGTAAGCTCATACCTGATTCCCGGTTCAGGGATCAGATCCTTACTGATCCGAACCCACATGCCATCCACATTGTGCACCTCACGTGAATTAAGTTTTTCCTGATGTATCAATTTATTGTTTTCATCCCATTGCTGCAGTAAGGGTTTAGGCATGTTGTATTTGCGGTGGTCCACATAGAGCCAGAAGGAGAGTTCCACCTCCGAATCTGTACAGCATTCATACAGCTTCTCATTGAGGAGCTCCATTATCCCTTTCCTCAGGTAGCGCGAACCTGAGCCTGTAAAGGCCAGGTCGGAAGGTAGCTCTTCATAATCATGGTAAATCAGCTGTTCAGACTTACAATCCACACAGAAGGTCCCTGTACCACTAAGGCTGTCAAGCATCCCGCCTGCCAGCTCTTTCCATGCATCAAATCCCTGGTTAAAGGCCTGAACCGGCAGTAGGGCAAGCGAGAATTTATCACCCGTCCATAGGAGCTCTGCCCGACCAAGAAGGGCCGATTCCTGACGATTAAGTTCCTGGGAAGTAAATACCAGCAAAAGCGGCTTCTGGTTCATATCATCCACCCGTTGTTTATATATCGTACTGTCGGCCAGCAGTTGAATGGAACTCATGGCCTGGGATAAGGAGATGCGTGGAGAAAAACTCTGAACAATAGGGATCCCGGTCTGATTGCTGCAACGCATGGCTTCCGAAAAAGCTCCCAGCCCCCGTTCGAACTGTAGCTTATCACCGCAGGTGTTGGCAAAGGGTAGAAAGAATATTCCCTGAAAGTCATCAGCATTTTTGCCCGACTCCTCCAGAATTACCTCAATATCTTCCTCGCCAATGATGAGGATCTCATTCTTATTAAAAATACGGCTGGTACTCTTTTGAATCCTGAGGGCAGATTCCAGTCCCCAGAAACCAAGTATAATCAGCAATACGGCAATGGCCTGGATCCGGTAGCCCTTTTTTCGGACAAGCCTGTAGAGGTAATACAAATAGGTGGCAGTGAATACGGTGAATACATAATAGAATATCCAGGAGAAACGCCCCAGGCATCTGAACTGCTTCAAGGGAGGGAGGATCTCTGTTAGAAATCCCAGTCCCCATTTAAAGGGTATGCACATGGAGAAGATCAGCACAATAACTGAAGCGGCCAGATAGAGATTCAGATCTTTGTTGGGAAAGTAATCCTTCATTCGGGGACGTTTCCGCCCGACCACTTGCAGAAGCATGGCGATCAGAAAGGATAGAGCAAGCAGGGTGCCTGGTAGTCCCACATAGGCGCGTCCTTCCCATTTGTAGCTTAGATTGACGAAGTCGCTGGTAAGCTCCTTGAGGATGGACTGGGGTGGAAGGAAGATGCTGAAAATATTGGCGTGGAAGATGAAAAATCCCCATGGATTATCGGGCCTGTCATCCGCCCAGTCCGTAAGGGTCACCAATCCCTTTACTATCAAAAGGGGCAATATGGCAATCAACAAAATATGAAGCCCCTCAGGAATATAAGCCTTCAGTTCTGTGCGATGCCTCCATAACTGGACCAGGAGAATGGCCATGGGAAAAATAGCAAGGAAGGCGGCATAGTAGGCACTGGTAAAACCTCCAATAAGCGCAGTTATTAGAAGTAGTATGGTCCATCCTACTTTTCTCTTTGCTTCATGCCAGCGAATCAAGAGGTACCAGAACAGGGGGATAAAAAAGGCATAGACCATTTCGAAATGTCCCCCCAGCCGGTCCACCTGGGGACTCAGAAAGAGGATGATCAGGGAGACCACCGCTGCATACCATGAGGGGAGGGAAAACTTCCTTAAAACCAGGTAGATAAATGGAAGAGCAAGCAGCAAAGAGCATATCATACTCAGGTTCAGGATGCCAATACCATGATCGTTCAGTGGGTAAATGAACCGGTCCATAAATTTTATCACCTGCAGGTAGAGGGGGTGCGAATTTATGTATTGTAAATGATCCCCATAAGGATAATTGATCCCGTTGTGGTCGATTCCGGAGTCGAACTTCAGGTAATAGCTGAAATTATAGTAGCTTTTTACCGCATCTCCCGAAGTAGAGAAGAGGTAGGAGTCTGGATGAACAATCACCTTGCCGAAAAGTACAATCAGGATCAGCAAGCCTGTGCCCATAAGGGCCAGCATGGCGATTGTGTTTTTCTTCATAAATCAATCTCTTACGTGACCGGAAATATAGCAAAATTTGGTTACTTTATGAGGTCAACAAACTTGCCAAAGTAGATGGAGAAAGTCTCTTTTGTGGTTCCCTTATTCAATGAGAAAGAGAATATTGAACCTTTGTGTCGCTCAATCAGTTCTGCCATGGAATCCACCTCATATCCCTATGAGATGATCCTTGTGAACGACGGAAGCAGTGATGGGACCTGGGCCGAGATATC
>JAUVIT010000224.1 GCA_030592605.1 Bacteroidota bacterium | reverse complement strand
TCAGATCAAAAGGAGTGTTCACTTCCTTCCGGGTCAAATCCTTAAATTCGTCGTAGAACTGAATCGGTGTGCCATTGACTCCAATGATCCTGTCATTCAGCTCAACCCCGGCTTCAGCCATCCGCTCATCTGTAAACATGGCAACTTCACAGGGAACCCTGGGTTCCATAACATACTCAAGTTTCAGAAGCTTGGAAGTCATTCCCTCCGGTACATTAATATCCATAAGCACTCCTTCACGCTCCACCTGAATCACCCTGGGATCGTTCACAACAATATCATGATGAATGGTACTCCAGCGTTCGACTTGCTCACCGTCCAGAGACAGGACCTTGTCTCCATTCATCAGCCCCAGTTCCTGAAATTCCTCAACGAAACTATAGCCATAAATCATACGGTCAACCGGCACATACTCTTCGCCCCACTTGAAAAACACAAGGATATAGATAAACAGGGCCAGTAAAAAGTTTACAATCACGCCACCCAGCATAATCAGAAGTCTCTGCCACGCTCTTTTTGACCTGAATTCCCAAGGCTGGGCTGGCTGTTTCATCTGTTCCCGGTCCATGGATTCATCAATCATACCACTGATCTTCACATATCCACCCAATGGGAGCCATCCAATTCCATATTCAGTGTCTCCAATCTTTTTCCTGAACAGGGAGAACCCCGCATCAAAAAAGAGGTAAAACTTTTCCACCCTGACTTTAAAAATCCTGGCCAGGGTATAGTGACCCAACTCATGCAAAACTATCAGGATTGACAGGCTTACCAGCAGCTGGGCTATTTTGACTAATACATCCATTCGTGCTTAAATTTGTTCTTGTGCGACCCGTCTTGCCTGCAGGTCTGAATTAAAATAATCTTCCAGTTCAGGCGCCTTAATGTGGGTAGACCTGTTCAATGTTTCCTCTATAACATCCGGGATCTGCAGAAATCCAATCTTCTCTTTCAGGAAAGCCTCAACAGCTATTTCGTTGGCTGCATTTAATATACAGGGCCAGTTCCCTCCCTTACGTAGCGCCTCATAAGAAAGTGCAAGATTACGAAAAATTTTCGTATCAGGCCGTTCAAAAGTGAGGCTGGAATGCTTTAGGAAGTCAAATCTTTCAAAATCTGATTCAAATCGATGGGGATAGCTGAATGCATACTGTATGGGGAGCCTCATATCGGGCAGACCCATCTGTGCCTTTATGGACCCATCAGTGAACTGAACCATGGAATGAATAATGGATTGCGGGTGGACAACAACCTCGATTTCATCAGGCCCAACACCAAACAGCCACCTGGCTTCTATAACCTCCAGCCCTTTGTTCATCAGGGTAGCAGAATCGATGGTGATCTTGGGCCCCATGCACCAGTTGGGATGACGAAGGGCCTGATCGGGACTTACCTTTTCCAGGTCTTTCAAATCCCACTCCCTGAAAGGTCCGCCAGAGGCAGTCAGAATAATCTTCTCAATCGGGTTGTTACCCTCACCCACAAGACACTGGTAGATAGCTGAATGCTCTGAATCCACAGGAATAATGGGTACTCTGTTTGCCTCAGCCTCCTTCATAATCAGCTCTCCGGCCACAACCAGGGTTTCCTTATTGGCCAGGGCAATGCTTTTGCCGGCACGAATTGCTTCAATGGTTGGTTTTAATCCGCTAAATCCCACCATGGCAGTCAGGACCATATCAACTGAATCAAATCCGCATACCTGCGCAATAGCATCCGTGCCACAGTATACTTTTATGGGATGATTTTCCAGAGCCGATTTAACTTGTTCATAATGATTCTCGTTTCCGATAACCACCGTATTGGGTTTGTATCTGATGCTCTGCTCAATCAAGAGATCAACATTGTTCAGGGCGGTGAGCACCTCTACTTCAAAGAGATCAGGGTGCTGGGAAATAACTTCCAGTGCCTGGGTACCTATGGATCCGGTGGAGCCAAGTATGGCAATTCTCTTCTGCATGGATTAAAAAACGATATAATCGACCGGATCAAGGGGGACGCGATCGTGCCACAGCTCAAAATGAAGATGCGGCCCGGTGGTAAGCTCTCCTGAATTCCCCACAATGGCAATGGCATCACCTGCAGCTACTTTCTCCCCAGCTGTTTTAAACAAACTGGCGTTGTGCTTATAGACCGAAATGATCTCATAATCGTGCTGGATCTGGATCACATAACCAGTTTCAAGAGTCCAGGTTGACATGGTAACGGTGCCGTCCAGAGTAGCTTTCACAACCTCATCGGGTTCAGCCACCAGGTCAACCCCGAAGTGACCATCAGCCGGACTAAACTCTCCCGAGATCATTCCATTGACTGGTGTGAAAAAATGCAATTCGTGAAGCTTTTTACTTACCTGATTATCATCCAGCACACTGAGCCTGAACTGCTCTTCTGCTTCAACCTGTTGCCTCAATAATGAATCGTTGGTGGAGCGCATGAAACTGATATCCCTGGAATCAACCATCCCGGAGGTATCGTTCATATACATCTCAGGCATTTCACCTGAAATTATTCTGTTCAGATTATCAAAATATTTATCCCTCATAGACTGCTCATTCTCCAGCGAGTCCAGCTTCATGGCATTGGTACGAATATGCTGACGCATAGCAGCATCGGGATACCCGGGAATTAGTTCGCGGATATTGGTAAAGGCAATCAAAATATAGGTAATGGACACCAGGAGAATCAATACAATACCCACAAGGGCGATCAGGTTCAACCTGGTCAGACGCATATTTCCAACCTCCTCGAATGTGTCTTCATTCAGAAGGACCATACGATACTTATGGGTCAGCTTTCGAAACAGCTTCCTTGGTGATTTTTCCGACATGGCACAAAGATAGCACCCTTTACTGGAAATCAAACATGGGGAGGATCTCTCTTCTTATATAAGCCTGACCAATTTCCTGTTTAAGGAATCCATCTCTGACCATGGCTTCATCTTCAGCAATAAATAGTTCCATATGTACCAGCGTCCACGGCCTGTATTGGTATAAGGGATTATCAGACTCCATCACATTCATGGTAATCATATAATCGGTCAGGCTGGTGGTGTAACCAACATATATTTTATCGTTCGGATAAGAATAGAGTACAAATACTTTATAACTCATATGCAGTCCTGATGATTCTAGGTTAATACAAAATACGAGAAATCTGATAAAAAGTTTCTTCTAAACTGATATATTTACCTATCATTTTATGAAAGCTGCCGCTTATCGGGCCAATAAATCTAATATTTTATTTGAATGCGTTGGAAAGAGCGGATATAGGCAACCAGGTCGAGACGATCCTTACCGGCAAGCTGAATATGTTCCTTATCTCCATAGGCCCAGGAAGGCATGGCGGTTCCGGATCTTCCTACGCTTATGGTGGCCAGAAGGTATCCGTTTGAAGAGGCACTCAGGAACTCCTGGTTGTTAAGAGCCGGAGCTTTTATGCCCTCTCCCGATAGGCCATGGCACTCTGCACAGTGCTTCTCAAAAATAACTGCTCCTTCTGTACGCTGGCCCGGGTTGCTCCCCTGATATACATAGTTCAGGTCCTCTTGAGCTGAACTCCTCATATGTCTTATGATATTGCTGATATCCTGTGCTTCCAGTTTCTCCTGGTTGTAGAGATCGGTCGACCAGCCAAACATGGCCGTATGGGTACGTCCCAGAGCAATGGTCTCGTATAGCAGCTTGTTATCGGCAGCATCCAGGAAATCTTTGTTGATTATGGCAGGACCGGTTTCGCCCTCACCAAATTCTCCATGACACCGGGAGCAGAGGAAATGGTAACGCAAAGCTCCCTGTTCCAGATCAGCCTCTGGCAGATCTAAGTCCCCTGTCGAAGCCCAGCCAGTTCGCCAGTTCGAAATATAAGCGAGCAAATCAACAAGCTGCTCATCTTCCAGCAAGGACCAGCCAGGCATGCCCGTATTCCCCCTCCCGTTTAATATAGTTGCCAGGATGAACTTGTCGTCGGCTTTGTTGAGAAATCCTTCCTGGTTCAGGGCAACTGCCACATCACCTTTCCCCTTATTACCATGACAAGCCTTGCAATAGAGTTCAAACAATTCACTTCCCCTATTGCTGTCCCCCGGTCTTCCTGAAAGATCCCTGCCGGGAGAGGGTTTCCCCTGCTGCTTCAAATAGTGGGCGATTCCATCCAACTCAGAGGGTTTCAAGCCTGAGATTCCCTGCGACCAGCTACCCATCTGTCGCAGGCTGCGTCCTTTTTCAATGGTAAATCGAATATAATCGGCCGAAGCCACTCTGAGAAAATCCGGATTCCCGATGGCAGGGATCCCGGTTTTAAAATCGTTGTAGCCTTTTCCTTCGCCATGCTTGCCGTGACAAGCCGAACAGAGATATGAAAACCCGGACTCTCCATCAATGGCTTCCCTGTTCCCTTTAAACTCATTGAGGGTAGCCATGGAAAAATATTCAAAGGGGATATCAGGCTTGGCCAATCCCATAACAAATATTGCCAGGGCCTCCATCTCTCCTTCATCCAGGTTAATCCT
>JAUVIT010000158.1 GCA_030592605.1 Bacteroidota bacterium | reverse complement strand
TGTTGAAGCTGCAGGATACAAGCCCGGCAAAGACATTACCATTGCACTGGACTGCGCTGCTTCAGAATTTTTTGAGAATGGTGTTTACAACTATGCCAAGTTCGAAGGCGAAGGCGGAGCCAGGCGTAGCTCACAGGAACAGGCTGAGTATCTGGCCGAGCTGATCGGAAAGTATCCCATCGATTCCATCGAAGATGGTATGGATGAAGCTGACTGGGATGGTTGGGTTGTACAGAACAAACTGATTGGCGACAAGTGCCAGCTGGTTGGTGATGATGTGTTTGTAACCAATGTGGATTATCTTTCAAAGGGAATTGAGTTGGATTGTGCCAACTCCATCCTGATAAAAGTAAACCAGATCGGTACTCTTACCGAAACACTGAATTGCGTTGAGATGGCACACAGAGCCGGATTCACTTCGGTAATTTCACACCGTTCAGGTGAGACCGAAGATGCAACTATCGCTGATATTGCAGTGGCCACCAACTCGGGTCAGATCAAGACAGGTTCGCTGAGCCGTTCCGACAGGATCGCCAAGTACAACCAGCTGCTTCGTATTGAGGAGGAACTGGGAGCAACCGCGATCTACGGATACTAGGAAAACCCTGTCATACAGAGAATGAAAGAATATGGGGCCGTCCTAAAAAGGGCGGCCCTATTTTTATCTCTTTTAGCAATGAGCGGAATATGGAATAGCCATACTGTTATTCAAGTAACACTCTGAAATATTGACGCTTCAGAGAATATATATTATATTGTATTGCCCTAATTTATTCACTTAATAATGTAAACCTATAGCATATGTCAAGCTTAAAAGAACGGCTGCACCAGAAGATCGAGGAGCAGAGACCCCGAACAAAAAAATTAATGAAGGATTATTGTGATGTGGTAATCGACGAGGTAACCATTGCGCAGGCCATTGGTGGCATGCGTGGATTGAAAAGTCTGGTTACCGATATCTCCTATCTGGACCCACAGGAGGGAATCAGGTACCGGGGATATACCCTGCCGGAGGTATTTAAAAAACTTCCCAAGGCACCCGGTGCGGAAATGCCCTATGTGGAGGGACTTTATTCCCTCCTCCTGACCGGTGATATGCCCACCGACAGTGAGGTGGCCGACCTGGCCGATGAATTCAGAAAGCGCCGGATCCTTCCACGTTATGTTTATGAGGTAATTGATGCCTTTCCCTCGTTTTCACCCCCTATGGCCATTTTTTCTGCTGCAATTCTGACCATGCAGCGTGAATCCTTTTTTGCCAAGAAGTACCAGGCAGGGATCAGCAAAATGGATTACTGGGATCCCACTTATGAGGATTCGCTGAATCTGCTGGCCAAACTCCCGGAGGTGGCCTCATATATCTATGCCAAGCTTTACCGCGATGGCAACCGAATCCAATCCAATCCCAATCTGGATATGGGGGCCAATTTTGCCCATATGATGGGGATTCCCCAACCATATGATGATGTTTCCAGGCTCAATTTCATTATCCATGCCGACCATGAGAGTGGAAATGTAAGTGCCCATACCGGACACCTGGTGGGCAGTTCACTATCAGATATATACCTATCTATCTCTGCCATGGTCAACGGGCTGGCCGGACCTTTGCACGGACTGGCCAACCAGGAGGTGTTAAGGTGGCTGCAGAACCTGGCGGAAAAGATGGACGGACAGATACCCACCGAGGAGGAGATGAAGCAATTTGTATGGGATACCCTTAATTCGGGACAGGTGATTCCTGGTTATGGCCATGCTGTGCTGCGTAAGACCGATCCGCGTTATACCCTTCAGCGTGAATTCTGTCTTACTCATATGAAGGATGATCTGCTCTTTAAGTATACAGACCTGCTTTACAAAGTGGTTCCGGACATCCTGAAAGAGCAGGGCAAGGCCAAGAACCCATGGCCCAATGTGGATGCCCAGTCGGGTATCATTCACTGGCACTACGGTATTAAGGAATATGAATTCTATACCGTACTCTTTGGGATTGGTCGCTCTATTGGTATTACGGCTAATCTTATCTGGGACCGGGCTTTGGGTTATCCTCTGGAGAGGCCCAAATCGGTAACCACAGATATGCTTGAGAAAATAGCCTTGAAGGCCAAGGATAAGGAGGCCGATAATGCAAAAGCTGCCAAAAACTGCAAGGAAGAATAAACTTTGATGGGAGTCTATCCCAGCGAAGCAATTTCATTAAAAAGGCTGCCCGTTCAGGGTGGCCTTTTTTGGCTTAACGCAGTTATTTTAGTCTCTATATGTAACAAAATACATCATTTACATATATATTTGCGTCATTAGCCACTTGAAATCAACTGTTTGTCAAAATTGAAATGGAATGGATCCCCGGAGCCATATTAGATCTGTATAAGCTATTCCCCATATTGCTTGCTTGTTTGTTGGTTTTATCCATCCTGGTACATATGTGGTTATTCAAAAAAAGGACCCGTCTGTATCGAAGCGATTACCACAGGATGAAGGAACAGGAGAAGGAGTCCCGTGTGGTATTGCGGCATCGAGATCAGCTTCGCGACCGTACCAAGAATTATGAGCAGAGCCTTACCTATGCACTGCGGATTCAGCGAGCCATGTTTCTTACCCCGAAGCAGCTAAGGACCCATTTTCCGGACTCTTTTATCTATCATCGACCCAAGGATATTGTGAGCGGTGATTTTAACTGGGCCAGAAGGATCAACGGGAGGATTCTGTTCTCGGTGGCCGATTGCACGGGGCATGGTGTTCCCGGTGCCTTTATGTCTCTCCTTGGCCTGGAGTTCTTCAGACAGATTACCGTGGGGCTTGGAATTCAGGACCCGGCTGGAATATTGAATGAAATGAACAGACAGTTCGATATTGTCCTTGGGAATACCGAGGGCTTATCTTTGAAGGATGGCATCGATCTGGCCATCTGTGCATATGATTATAAAACACATATGCTGGAATATGCGGGAGCTTTCAATTCACTTTATATTGCACGGGATCATGAGATTCTGGAAATAAAAGGCGACCGGATAATCGTGGGTCCGGATTACGGACTTCAGCGTGGAAAATTTGAGAACCGAAGGCTGAAGATAGAGAATGATGATATGCTCTATATGTTTACCGACGGTTATGCCGACCAGTTTGGTGGTCCGGAGGGAAAGAAGTTTAAATACCGCCGTTTCAGGCACCTGCTGATGTCTATAAGTCAGCTCTCCGTGGATGATCAGTTGCTTAAGTTAGAAGAAAATATGAATGAATGGATGGGGGAGCGGGAGGATCAGATTGATGATCAGACCATCATCGGCATCAGGCCAGCCAGTTTCTCATCTTCCGGATAAGCATTTCGGTGGTAAAAGGTTTGGCAATATAATCATCCACCCCGGCGGCCAGGCAGTTTTCCCTGTCCCCGGCCAGTGCATTGGCTGTAACAGCCACAATGGGAACGTGACGATCACTGGTGGATTCAATTTCGCGAATCTTTTGGGTAGCCATAATGCCATCCATTATAGGCATCATAATATCCATCAGGATCAGGTCATATTGTTTCAAGCCAAACATTTCAAGGGCCTGTTTTCCGTTGGAGGCCACATCGATCCTGTTCACCAGCTTATTCAAGCTTAAGAGTACGATCTTCTGGTTTATCAAGTTGTCCTCCACCAGGAGAATCTTGGCATCTTTAAGGGCAATTCCCGCCTTTCCTGGCTGAGTAGTCTCCAGGCTGGTGCCTGCCTCTTGAGCCGTAATTTTGGTGGGATCCTTGGTGAAATCCTGGAAAAAACTAAGTGAGGCACCCTGGTTCTCTGGAACTGCAGAAAGCGTACTTTCACTCTCCAGCAAGAGGGCAACTGCATTGGTCAGATTGGAACCTGAATGGGTATTACCCTGTTGAAGCGATCTCACGTGGTCTACCAGCGCAATACCATTTATAGTAGAAACCTTAAAAGCAAATTCAAGCCTCACATGGCCGGAACTTTCCTTCAGACTCCGTATCTGAATCTGAACCGGATCAGTGTCCGTCCTGTAATCATTTACCCCGTAGAAAATATTGACAATCAGACTGCGGACCAGTCCCGGATCGCCAATGATGAAGTTCTTCAGCTTATCCAGGCGGGAAATGGAGATGTCTTCCATTGATGATCCTCCTGACTTCAGTATACTGATGGATTCTTCCAGCACCGAGCTTAGATCAAAGGAGGTGATACTCCGCTTATAATCCACAATCCCCGGTGAGGCTATTTCCACAATATTATTTACATCCTTTATCAGAAGATTGGTAGATGCTTTCAGGGTTTCCATCAGCTCCATCTGCTCGTTACTCAATCTTTCATCATGTACCAGGCTGTTAATCAGTGCAATATTGCTAAGGGAGGTACGGAGCTTATGAGAGAGCTTACTGATAAATTCATCCTTCTCTACCATTTTATGTTCCACCTGGCTCTTTGAATCCTTCAATCGGGTGAGGAGTTCCCTGTTTGTTCTTTCCACGTAGATGGATACTGCAACGACCAGGGCATAGGAGGTAAAGAAAAGCAGGGCATTGTATAGATCCAGATGAATGGCAGTCTCCGGTAGAGGAAGAGAATTCAGTATCAGGGTGGCAATACCAAGCAAGATGGGTACATAGATCCCCTGTCTTCCATTCATACTTACTGCAAGCAGCGGAAAGATCAGGTAAAAAGCCAGGATCAGCACAGATGCTACACCCATGTTAAACAGATAAGCATTGAGAATAATCAAGGCAGTCAGCACCAGGACTAGCATACTGCTCAGGTTGCTCCTGCGCCCCACGGGTAAAAATAGAAAGGTGGCCACCGCAAGTGCCAGCACGATCCCGTTGATCAGGCTCATGGATGATACGTCTGCCAGATAGGAATAAAGGATGGAAAAGCATAGCATAGTGATCAGAATCAGGTAATAGATATTGATTCTTCTGACCCTGTTCACGACAGCCTGCTCCATCGTTTCATCCACTCTGAAGGAGATGATCTTTTGTAAAAAACGCAGAAACATTTTATTCCAAATATGGCTTTAATCAGCAAAGAAAGTTAAAATATGACCAATCATGAAAAATATTGGTTCTATTTTTGTGACATAAACACATATTAGTTCGTAATTTTGTAGGGCTTATAGTAGAGATTGCTTTATGAGAAATAAACTTTTTTTCATATTACTTGCTTTATGTCCGTTGATAATGGCGCAGGAGGGTGATGTATTCCCTGATACATTAGAGCAAGTTCCGCAGGAACCGGTGGTGGAGATACCGGAGCAGGAACCGGTAGTGGAGATACCGGAGCAGGAACCGGTGGTGGAGATACCGGAGCAGGAACCGGAGCGGGCCATGGTGGCTTATTCTCCTGATTTTGAATTCAGGGATGGGCTCTTTGCCAATTTTGATAGGGTAAAAGATAACTATC
>JAUVIT010000332.1 GCA_030592605.1 Bacteroidota bacterium | reverse complement strand
TGGCCGGATTCTTAAGCGGCTGGGTTTCTTTTTTTGTGGGCTTTACCGCTCCTGTGGCGGCTTCGGCCCTTGCATTTAGTGAATATCTGGTACGAACGCTGCCTGATGCAGGTGGTATGGAGGAAATTGGATACATAAAGAAGGCCATTGCAGTAGGGATTATCCTGGTCTTCACCATTATCCATTATTTTGGCCTACGCTCGGGATCTAAAGTTCAGAACCTGCTCACCGTAATAAAGATTGGCCTGATCCTGGCTCTGGTGATTATCGGATTTGTTTTTGGGACAGGTAGTTTTGAGCATTTTAATGTGCAGATGAAAGTTGCCGAAGGATGGGCCGGATTGAAAACCATGGGGCTGGCCCTCATGTGGATCATGTTTGCCTACAGTGGATGGAACGCCTCCACCTATGTGGGTTCGGAGGTGCTGAATCCGGTGAAGAATATTCCACGGTCTCTGATAAGCGGAACCCTGTTTGTTACCCTGATCTATCTTGCTTTGAATACCCTTTTTGTGTATGCGGTTCCTGCAGGGGAAATGAAGGGGGTTATATCCATTGGAGGACTGGCCGCCAATAATCTCTTTAGTCATACGCTGGATCAGTTTTTCTCCCTTTTTATTGCTGTGATCTTGCTTTCAGCCATCTCTGTCCTGACCATCATTGGCCCGCGGGTCTATTATGCCATGGCTGAGTCTGGACACTTCTTTGGGATCGCTAAACGTATCAACCGTTCCAATGTTCCGGGAATTTCCATCCTTATGCAGAGCGGATTGGCCATTGTGTTTGTGGTATCCGGGACCTTTGAGCAGATTATTACCCTGCTGAGCTTTTCCCTGGGGATCTTTCCTATCCTGGCTGTTGCGGGGGTTTTTAAGATCAGGAGGCAGGGGAATCCGGCGTACAGGACACCCGGCTACCCTTTTCCACAGGTTATATTTATTGTAATCTCTCTGGTTATCCTGGTGCTTGCTTTTCTGGAACGCCCTGTGGAGTCATCAATTGCCCTGGGAGTGATTGTGGTGGGGATCCCGGTTTACTTTATACTCAAAAAAAGGATTACCAGGACAGGGACTATTCCCTAGCGACCGAGAAATTTCCGCTTTGTCCCTCTTGTGGCCTCGCTGGCCTTGATGTTCCCCCCACCCCAGGTCAATCCCGACTTTTTATCTTTGAGTGCAAATGAACCCTCTGATCTTTTAATACTACTTGCTTCCGCACCTGGACCTTGTTGGGATTTGGATTCCCTTTCCTTTCTCTTCCTGGCTTGCAATCTGTATTCGTGAATGTTAAGGATAAGAAAGGTAAGCATGGTGGCAGAGATCAGCACAAGGATCAGGATCATATAATCCCGGTCTCGGTACTGGCCAGTGATCCATCCTAACACAGCCACAGTTAGAGTCACCAGAACCATAAATAGCTTCAATGTAGATTTCATCATTCGTATCTTAAGGTCTCCACCGGATTCCGGGATGAGGCCCGCAGGGTCATGGCTGCAGTGGTGATTATGGCACTCAGCAGGATAATCATACCTCCCAACAGCACAATCCACCAGGAGAAGGAGGTGCGGCTGGCAAAGTTTTGCAGCCAGAGCCTTGAGATGTACCAGGTAAGGGGAATAGCAATGACAACCGCTATCGCTACCCAGAGCATCAGCTGTTTTCCAAGCAGCATCACAATCTGCCACTTATGTGCACCATTCACTTTTCTGATTCCGATCTCCCGGATCCGTTTACGGTTGAGCAGCGACACCAGTCCGAACAATCCTATATTGGCAATGACAATACTCAGGATGGTAAAAACACCCAGCAGTTTACTCTGGTTGATATCATTGCTGTACATCTCTTCCACGGTCTGGTCGAGAAAGCCATACTCAAAGGGGATATCGTCAAAAAATTGTTCGTAAGCCTCTTTAACATACTCCAGTGCTCCGGATAAATCAGCTGTATTCAGTTTCACATTCATATAGCCTCTGTTTCCGGTCATGAAGTAGAGGGCGACAGGTCTTGAATCATCATGCAAAGAGTTGTATTTTCCGTCTTTAAGTACACCCAGGATTTCAAGATGTTGAATGTATTTGCCTGCCAGGGAGTCGCCCAGGCCCAGGAATCTGATACATGCCTCATTCAGGATCAAACCGCTCTGGGGGTCGGTGGGTCTGTTGCGATCAAAATTCCTTCCCTCCTTGAGCTCCATCTGCATCAGGGGAATGTAGTCGGCATCGATGGCCAGTAGGGAGACAATTTTGGAGGCCTCCTGCCCGTCCACATCAATTTTAAAGTGAGCGGTTCCAAAAGCCTCTCCCGGCACATTACTTGAGTAGGCAGCCTCTTCAACCAATGGGCTCTTCTTCAGCTCTTGCTTAAAGGAGAATATTTTCTCCAGGGGGACACCCTCTGCATGTAACTTTACCTGCACAATATTATCTGTATTGTATCCAACTTCAGCTTTGAGAAGGTGTTTCACCTGCCTGGTGATCATAAGCGAGGAGATTATCAGGATTACTGAAAATGTGAATTGCATGACAATGCTGCCCTTCCCAAATCCATAGCGCTTTATCTCAGCAGCCATACTGGAATCACCTTTTAGCAGATTGATGGGTTGGCGATAGATCCTGGAAATCACTGAGAGCATAAATGCCAGTGAGATGGCAGCCAGGACCAGCAGCATCAATACCAGGAAGCTGCCTGTACGGAAGCCGGATTGCGTCAGGGCACCTGCCACACGTTCCATGAACCATGCTTCCACCCCTGTGAGCATAAACCAGGCTACTGCGGAGGAAACGAAAATCACCATCAGCGATTCGGTGATAAGGAGCTTGTAAATATGTGATCGTTCTGCTCCGTTGATCTTGAAGATTCCCAGGCTGTGAGTGCGCGATGCCAGGGAGGCAGAGAGCAGGTTGGCATAGTTAAGCAGTGCGATCAATAACAGAAAGAGTCCAGCTGCCACAAGCAGATATGAGTAAGACTTGTTCCCCTTAGGAAAATCATAGGAAAACTGTGGAGTAAAATGCACATCGGGCAGTGCTGTGATGATCAGTTTGAAATCGGCCTTCAGAAAATTACCGAATTCGGCCATATGTTTTTCATAGAATGCCGGGAATGCAGCTTCCACCTCAGCAATAGAGTTGTGTTCGCCCAGC
>JAUVIT010000045.1 GCA_030592605.1 Bacteroidota bacterium | reverse complement strand
AGGTGTTTATAAATGGAAAATCATTGTTCACAATAACAAAATAGGTAAAAATAGCGGGCTACCCAAAAATAGTAAATTTGATCCCCGTTATATTTAATTCAACCTCTAATAAACCAAAAGGCCGATGGGTAAAGTTATTGCGATAGCAAATCAGAAGGGAGGCGTTGGGAAAACCACTACGGCAATCAATCTGGGTGCGAGCCTGGCGGTGCTGGAAAAAAGGGTACTGATCATTGATGCAGATCCCCAGGCCAATGCCACCTCCGGTACTGGTTTTGATACGAAGAAAGTCAAGACTAGCATTTACGAGTGTCTTATTGAGGATGCCGATCCCAAAAAGATTATCCTGAATAGCGAGATCAGCAATCTCGACCTGATCCCCTCACATATTGATCTGGTGGGTGCAGAGATTGAGATGCTAAACATGAATGAGCGGGAGTATATGCTCAAGAACGTCATTAAACAGGTACGCGATGGCTACGATTATATTCTGATCGATTGCTCCCCGTCCCTGGGCTTGATTACGGTTAACGCCCTCACGGCCGCCGATTCGGTAATTTTACCGGTACAGTGTGAGTATTTTGCATTGGAAGGGCTGGGCAAACTGCTGAATACCATCAATATTATTCAGCGCGGTCTCAATCCCGATCTGGAGATTGAAGGCTTCCTGCTCACCATGTATGATGGACGGCTCAGGCTCTCCAACCAGGTGGTGGATGAAGTGCGTAAGCATTTTCAGCAGATGGTTTTTGAAACAATTATTCAACGTAATATCAAACTCAGTGAAGCACCCAGCTTTGGAAAGCCGGCAGTTCTTTATGATGCTGAGTCGAGGGGTGCGGTCAGTCACCTGAATCTGGCCAGAGAGATTCTTCAGAAGAATGAAGAAACCCTGCTGAAGCAGGAAGAAAAAGTATTGGACTAAATGCATATCTAATGGCAAAAAAGAACGCTTTGGGAAGAGGCTTGGGCGCATTAATCGATGTAGGTGAAGAACAAGAGGGCCGTAGCCTGCTGCATTCCCCCTCAGCTGTAAATGAAATATCCATAAAAAGTATATCGGTCAACCCTTTCCAGCCCCGTACCTCTTTTGATGAGGAGTCAATGAACGAGCTGGTGATGTCGGTGGAGGAGCATGGAATTATCCAGCCCATTACCGTCCGGAGGACCGCTGACAACAGCTATCAGTTGATCAGTGGAGAGCGCCGGATGAAGGCCGCAGTTAAAGCGGGACTCAAAAGGATCCCGGCTTTTGTAAGAGAGGCTGGTGATGAAAATATGCTGGAACTGGCCCTGGTGGAGAATATTCAGCGGGAGGACCTGGATGCCATCGAGGTGGCCGTCTCTTACCAACGTCTTATCGAGGAATTCGACCTGACCCAGGAGGCACTGGGAGGCCGGGTCGGAAAGAAACGGGCCACCATTGCCAACTACCTCCGACTACTAAACCTGCCTGTGGAGATACAGACAGGTATACGTGAAAAGAAAATTTCCATGGGTCATGCCCGGGCGCTTGTGGGGATCGAAGACAAAGATTACCAGCTGGAGGTGTTCAGCAAGATTCTCTCCCAGGATCTTTCGGTACGCCAGGTGGAGGGTCTTGCTAAAAAATTTAACAACACCGAGGTTTCCCAGGAGACCCCGGAAGAGAGACGTTCCGATTACGAGGATCTAAGAGAACACCTGTCCCACTATTTTGGGGCCACCATCGAATTCAAACGAAGCAATAAAGGGATTGGCCGGATCGTTATTCCTTTTAAATCGGACGAGGACCTGCAACGCATTGTCAGCATCCTCGACAAACCGGGTAAATGAACAGATTCAATGTAGCGGTTCTACTTTTCATACTGACACTTCCTGTGTTCAGCCAGGAAAGTGATACATTATCTTCCATACAGAATTACGATTCAATTTATCAGTTCACAGAGAACGGTTTTCTCCATAGCGACACGCTACCTGAGCCCGATTCGCTACAGGTAGTAGAAGTCCGTAAATCAAAATCGCCCTCCAGGGCCCTCCTGTATGCCATGGTTCTTCCGGGTCTTGGTCAGGCCTACAACGGGAAGTACTGGAAAGTTCCCATTGTATGGGGTGCCCTGGGAGTAAGCGGGTACGCCATTTTTTACAATACCCAGCAGTACGAATTGGCCGTCCGTGATTATCTCGTGAGTGAGAGCGATGATGACCGCATCGTGAGAGGCTGGAGAAGAAATATGGAGCTTAGCTATATAGTAACGGCCTTAATTTATGGTCTCCAGATCCTGGATGCCTATGTGGATGCCAATCTATACAGCTGGGATGTGAATGACAATCTTTCACTGGGCATCTCCCCATCCCTTCAACCCATGATGTCACACACCAGTCTAAGTGGCTATTCCGGGGGACTTACATGCAGTTTTAAGATCAGAGGCAGATGACAAGATATATTTCCAGGATAGTTTATGGTGCTGCGATCCTTCTGGGATTGCTTTTTTTTAATCAGGAGCTCAAGGCGCAGGAAACCCCTGGCTATGCCGATACTCTGAGTACAGCAGATGAGGTTTCTGTTCAGGATTCCTTCTCCATGGAGGGTGAGCTGGAGCTGCGGACAGGTGCTAATCTGGACAGCCTGCTCAATTTGTGGTATGTAAACCAGTCCCTGGAGTCTGCCACCGACGACTACCTGGCAGAAGCAGATACGCTCATACCCGATTTCAGCGATTCGGTTTATATGAAGCGCCTGGCCGAGATCCCAACGGTGGTAGATCTTACTTATAACAGGATCGTCAAGAATTATATTAATGTATATTCCCGTAAGCGTCGCGAGCAGGTGAGGGTGATGCTGGGACTCTCTGAATACTATTTTCCCCGTTTTGAGGAGATCTTTGATCTCTATGGGGTGCCCTACGAAATCAAATACCTCTCGGTTATTGAGTCTGCCCTGAATCCAAGAGCTGTTTCCCGGGTTGGTGCTGTGGGAGCATGGCAATTTATGTACAGTACCGGGAAGGCTTACGGATTAACAATAAATTCGCTGGTGGACGAGCGACGGGATCCCATTGCCGCTAGCCATGCAGCCGCAAAGTTCCTGGCGGATCTGTATGAAATCTATCACGACTGGACCCTGGCCCTGGCGGCCTATAACTGCGGACCGGGCAATGTAAATAAAGCCATACGAAGATCGGGCGGCAAACGAAATTTCTGGGACATATATTACTACCTGCCACGGGAGACCAGGGGTTATGTACCCGCATTTATTGCTGCTACCTATACCATGAACTATTATGAAGAGCATCTGATTACCAGGGCACCCCTTTCCCTTCCCCGGGTATGCGATACCATGATGGTATATGAGCCGGTGCATCTGAAGCAGGTGGCCGAGGTGCTTCAGATTCCCATCGGACTGCTGCGTGATATCAACCCCCAGTACCGCGTCGATATAGTGCCGGGTACTTCAAAGCAGGGATATGCCATTGCCATTCCGCAGGAGCAGGTTGCCGCATTTATAGATCTGGAGGACTCTATATTTGCCTATAAGGATTCAGTCTTTTTCGATCCGGGGAAGTCGGTAGCCACACCTCAGCGTTATACGGCATCTCAGCGTGTCGATCTGCCGTCGGATAAGTACGACAAGCTAAGCTATAAGGTCAAATCGGGCGACAATGTTGGATTTATTGCTGACTGGTACGATGTGAGGGCCTCCGATCTTCGCTACTGGAACAATATCAGCCGGAACCTGATCCGCGTGGGACAAAAGCTGGTCATCTACAAGCCAAAAGGAAAGTCGGCCAAATACAAGGAACTCGATAATATGAGTTTTTCTGAGAAACAGAAATTTGCCGGACGCTCCGTTTCATCGGGCAGCACGGCTTCAGCCGATTCAGGATCAGCAAGTACAACTTCCACAGTCAGCTCCGGAAACATTGATGATTATATCACCTATAAGGTAAGACAGGGTGATAGTCTTTGGGAGATTGCTCAAAAGTACCCCGGTGTATCAGAGACCGATATAAGCAGGCTGAACAACATTAGCAACGCAAAGAAAATACAACCCGGACAGCTCCTAAAAATCAAGCCTAAAGGGTAATTATTATATTTGTGTATGAAGCCGCTCAGGATCTTCATATTTTTTTTGGCTGTTCTGTTGTTGCTTCTCCTTCTATCCCTCCTGTTTCCCAAACAGGGGATCGGTGTTGGCGGTGACCTCAGGCTCTCTTTTATGTCCCTCTCTGATCTTATCCAGGAGGATAGCACAGCCACTCCGGCAGATGTTGAACTCTTACTTGCTGCATCGTCGGTAAGCGATGATCCGGAATCTGAACCTGAAACAGAGATGTTCCCCGGGATTGGTGAGGCCGTTGAAGCCTCTGAATTGCAGGTGATCCCGGCCAATGCGGATAGTCTTAAACATGAGGTTCACAGGATTCAGTTTGCAGAAGAGAATGTCTCCCTGTTCTATCCTTTTTTCAGGAACCTGGATCAAATCGCTTCGGGACATAATCGCCCAACGAGAATTCTCCATTTTGGTGATTCACAGATTGAGAACGACCGGATGACTGCCCTGATCAGGTACCGTATGCAGCGGAATTTCGGGGGAACGGGTACCGGACTGGTACAGGCCATTCCGCTTTATTCGGGAAGCCTTTCTTACCGGCAGGAGGAGGCAGGGGAGTGGTTGCGATACACCTACTTTGGCAAAAGGGACAGCACAATTATGCACAAATCATACGGAATCATGGGTGCTTTTGCATCGGTCCCAACTCCTGAGGATGACACCTGGCCCATGTTGTATTACAGGTTCAACACCTCCAGAAGGAGCGGACAGGTCCGGCGAATCCGGGTCTTCCTGCACTCCTATGTGGAAGGAGCATCGCTGGCTTTTCGGGCCAATGATGATTTTTCCGATACCCTGCGTGGACTTCCAGATGGATTCAGCGTGGCCGAATTTCGTCATTTCGAGGAGTTACTGGAGCTAAGAATCAATTTCAATCTGCCGGAAGGAGGGAGAATCTATGGAATTTCCTTTGAATCGGAGGGGGGTGTACAGGTGGATAACATTGCCATGAGAGGTGGATCCGGACTGATCTTCACCTCCATGAGCCGGGGTACCCAGGAGGCTATGCTTGATAATCTTTCACCCGGACTCATCCTTTTGCAGTACGGAGGGAATGTGGTCCCCTATATGAGTTCATCTTACTACCGCAGGGCCTTTAAGCGGCAGTTAAAGTTCTTTAAGGAGGTATGTCCGGGAATCCCCGTGATAGTGATAGGGCCTTCGGATATGGCGATCCGTGAAGAGGGGGAGTTTATCACCTATCCAGGCCTGGAAGGAATCAGGGATGCACTCCGGGATGCGGCCCTGGAGAGCGGCTTTGGCTTCTGGGATCTATACGATGCCATGGGGGGACATAATTCCATGGCCTCTTTTGTTCAGGCCGATCCACCCCTGGCGACTCCGGACTATGTACATTTTACCAATCTTGGAGTCAACCTGGTGGCCGAAATGTTTTACAATGCGCTGATGTTGGAGTACAAGGAATTCATAAGTCAAAATGCAAACAGGTGAGCCAGATTCTCTCTGACATATTCCTGTTCAATCCTGAGAAGCCATTGATCTTCACCAGGCTCTTTTTCTGGGGTTTTTACATGGTGGTTCTTCTGATCTATTCGGGCATATATCGTCAGCGAGCAGCCAGGAATGCCTTTCTGTTTGCGGCCAGCCTCTTTTTTTATTATAAAACATCGGGACTCTTTTTTATGATCCTGGTCTTTTCGACCTTTTCTGATTACTACCTGGGGAACCTGATTCATAGGGCAAAAAAGCTGGGATGGAAAAAGTTCGGCGTGATCATGAGTGTGTTTGTGAACCTCTTTATGCTCTCCTACTTTAAATATGCCTACCTCCTTGTGGACACCCTCAATACCCTGTTTAACATTGATATGGAGGTGGTGAACCACCTGGCGCTCTGGTCCAACCGGATTGCTGGAAGTCATTTCGAAGTCTCGGCCATTCTTCTGCCCGTGGGAATCTCTTTCTACACCTTCCAGACCATCTCATATACCGTGGATATTTACCGGGGAAAGGTCGATCCGGTGAGGCACATCCTGGATTTCGGTTTTTACGTAAGCTTCTTCCCACAGCTGGTGGCCGGTCCCATCGTCCGGGCCTCAGAGTTTATTCCACAGCTCTATAAACGCTATAGTCTCTCCATGCAGGAGTTTGGTTTTGCCCTGTTTCTGATCCTGAAGGGCTTGTTTAAAAAAATATTCATCGGGGATTATATTGCACTGAATTTTGTGGATCGGGTCTTTGCCAATCCTACTGGATTTTCAGGATTTGAAAATCTGACGGCACTCTTTGGTTACTCTCTGCAGGTTTATGTGGATTTTTCGGGGTACACCGATATTGCCATCGGGGTGGCGCTCCTGCTGGGATTCCGTCTCCCCAAAAACTTCAATTCTCCCTACAAGGCGACCAGCGTAGGCAATTTCTGGAAACGCTGGCATATCTCCCTTTCCACCTGGCTGAAGGATTACCTCTATATCCCGCTGGGCGGGAACCGGAAGGGTAGGATCATGACCGATGTGAATCTGATGATCACTATGTTACTGGGGGGCCTGTGGCACGGAGCCAGCTGGCAGTTTGTGATATGGGGCGGACTCAACGGGGCGGGACTGATTGTCTACAAGCTCTGGAGAAGAGTTTCACCCTACGAAAAGAGCAAACATTGGGCCGTGAGGTTCTGGAAGATCTTTAACACTTTTGTTTTTATCACCTTCACCAGAATCTGGTTCCGGTCCGAATCCATGGAGAAGGCCAATCAGCTAATCCACCAGGTACTTCATGAATTCAATGTGGGAATAATTCCGGAAGTGGTATGGAGTTACCGGCTGGTATTTGGCGTAATGGCGCTGGGCTATTTTACCCACTGGGTACCTGAGCGCTGGAAGCTGGATCTGCTGAATGCATTTATTCGTACCCCTCTCTGGGCAAAAATACTGATCACAATCCTGATGGTCTTTGTTATTTATCAGTCCTGGTCATCCGACCTGCAGCCCTTCATCTATTTCCAGTTCTAGACACTATTTCGAGATGGGCATGGCAAAGTTGACCACATCCTTGCCGGTGATCTCCTTCTCGCAAAGGATAATCAGCCGCTCGAGCACATTGCGGAACTCCCGGATATTTCCGGTCCAATTGATCTTCTTCAGCTCTTTGATAGCGTCCTCTTTTATCACTTTGGGTGAGTTGCCATACTCTTCAGCGATCTGCTGATTGAAATGTTTGGCCAGCAGTGGAATATCTTCCAGTCGCTCGTTAAGCGAAGGAACCTGGATCAGGATTACACTGAGCCTGTGGTAAAGATCCTCCCGGAATTTATTTTCCTCTATCTCTGTTTTCAGGTTTTTGTTGGTGGCGGCTACGATGCGTACATTCACATTGATGTCCTTATCCGATCCCACCCTTGTAATCTTGTTCTCCTGCAGTGCTCTTAGCACCTTGGCCTGAGCAGAAAGGCTCATATCGCCGATCTCGTCCAGGAAAATTGTACCTCCGTCGGCCTGTTCAAATTTTCCCTTTCGCTGTTTAATGGCCGAGGTAAAGGCTCCCTTTTCATGGCCGAAAAGTTCACTTTCGATCAGTTCGGAGGGGATGGCTGCGCAATTCACTTCAATAAAGGGTGCAGCTGCACGGGTACTGTTCTCGTGGAGTGAGCGGGCCACCAGCTCCTTACCAGTTCCGTTGGACCCTGTGATCAGCACCCTGGCATCGGTAGGGGCCACCTTGTCAATAATGTCCCTGACCTGCTGAATGGCAGCCGATTCGCCAACCATTTCGTAACCCTTGCTCACCTTCCTTTTCAGTACTTTGGTTTCGGTGATCAGGCTCGATTTATCCATAGCATTACGGATGGTGATCAAGAGCCGGTTCAGGTCCAGCGGCTTTTCAATAAAATCGTAGGCCCCCTTCTTGATCGCCTCCACGGCATTGTCGATATTGCCATGTCCCGAAATCATGATCACCTGGGCATCTCCTTCTTCCTCGAAGATCTTTTCCAGCACCTCCAAGCCATCCATTTCGGGCATCTTGATATCGCACAGTACAATGTCGAAGCTTCCTTTTCTGTACAGCTCCAGTCCCTCGGCACCATGTTCGGCCAGCTCCACCTTGAATTTTTCATATTCAAGAATCTCCTTCAGGGTATTGCGGATGCTTCTTTCGTCGTCTATAACCAGGATATTTACCATAATCAAAAGTTTGTACTCAGATTCCCACCAGTTCGGAAATAACCCCCTCTTTTAGTGCAAATTCTGAGTGATGAAGGTGCTTGATATGGCAGGCGTGTATCACAAAACTAACAAAAATCGTGGCAGCCACAATCATCTCCACACGCACAGGTTCCATTCCAGGCATGAGCCTGCGCTCCTCAGCGGTAGATTGAAGCAGCAGCAGGTGAATTTTATTGTAGGCTTTCATGGAGATTTCCCTTCCATGTAAGCGATCCTCCTCCATCCCGGTACGCTCGCGGATCAGTGCATGGAAGGTATCAAATGATCCGGAAGCCCCGATAAGGGTATGTGGTCTGAGCTGTTTCACTACCTCCAGCAATGGAGTAAGCTCCTCCATAAAATAGGATTGCAGTGCCCGGATCTCCTCGTGGGTAATGGGATCAGAAAGCGTGAACCGCTCCATCAATCTGGCCATGCCCAGTTCGAAGCTCTGTTTCCAGACAATTCCGTCTTTATTACAGATGATAAATTCGTTGCTCCCTCCCCCGATATCCAGGATCATCATATGGGTATGATCAAAGGAAACTGCCTGCCGTACTCCTTTGTAAATCAGTTCTGCCTCACGGTCGCCGGGGATCACCCTGACCCTGAAACCAAATTTCCTGTATACCTCTTCGATAAATTCCTCTCCATTGTGTGCATTTCTGACGGCCGAAGTGGCAAAGGCCCGGATATCGTCTACCTTATAGCGAGCAATAGTCTCCATGTGGTTCTGAATGGCCACGAAGCCGCGTTCAAATGCGTCGGGGGTAATGCGTTTTACCTGGATACCACCCTTCCCAAGCTTTACGGGTT
>JAUVIT010000369.1 GCA_030592605.1 Bacteroidota bacterium | reverse complement strand
GTCTTCCCGGAGCTGCTTTTGCATCGGGACTGATGGAGTTCTGGACCGCCCTGGGATGTGTATCGGGAATCATTTTCTACTGGTTCGTTATTGCCAGGGCCCTGCGGGAGGAGACCGAACGGATGGGTGCCATTACCCTGCCCACCTTCCTGGCAGCCAGGTTTGATAAGGGGCAGGCGGCCATTCGTGTGCTGGCCACATTTATCATTATCTTCTTTTTTATTTTTTACCTCTCGGCCCAGTTTAACGGGGCAGGGAAGATCCTTAATGTAACCTTCGGACTGGATCAATCCACCGGGATGATTATGGGAGCCGCGGTCATCATCTTCTATACCATGATGGGAGGTTTCTTTGCAGTGGCCTGGACCGATATGGTTCAGGGAATCATTATGATAGGCACGCTGGTAGTCTTGCCGCTGGTTGGACTGGCAGAGCTGAAGGAGATTCACGAAGGAACAAGCCCGCTTGCTGACCTTGTCTCCAGTGATGGGCATCGGATGCTTTCGTGGACCGGAGGTAAAACAGGTTGGGCTGCGGCCGCATTAATAATCAGTGGCCTTAGCTGGGCATTGGGATATATGGGACAACCCCACCTGCTCACAAGGTTTATGGCCATCAGGAAAGCAGAGGAGATCAAGATCTCGAGACGCATTGCCATAGCTTGGGTAATTCCTGCTTTTTCAGGGGCGCTTATTTTGGGGATAATCGGGGCGGGACTCTATGAACCGGGAATGTTTGATGATATTGAGAAGTTGATGCCCCACCTGGCTAATGAGTTACTGCCAGCATGGCTGGCAGGTATTTTTGTAAGTGGGGCCATTGCAGCTATGATGTCCACAGCTGATAGTCAGTTGCTGGTAATCAGCTCCTCCATTCTTGAAGATTTGTTTCACAGGACCTTTGCTTGGGATGTGAGCGAAAAAACTTTGCTGAAAGCCAGTCGCTGGATTACCATCATTGTGGGACTCATTGGTTTTATGATTGCACTGACTTCCGATAAGCTGATCTTCTCCATGGTATCTTATGCATGGGCGGGGCTTGGATCCTCCTTTGGACCGCTGATTCTGATGATGCTAATCTGGAAAAAAGTGACCTGGCAGGGAACCATAGCGGGCTTGACTACCGGCTTTGTGTGCACTGTGGTATGGTCCGAGTTGACCATGCTCGATGCGGTGATCTCTGTGCGCTTCGTATCCTGGGTGATGGCTTTTCTAGCGGTATGGCTGGTGAGCCTGTATACCAGTAAAAAATCTTGATAAGATTTCATGAGCTTATTGTATGATATAGGAATTCGATTTTACTGGCTGGTGGCCATGCTTGTTTCGCCATGGAACCGGAAAGCAAAGTTATGGCTGAGGGGAAGAAGACATTGGCATGAAAAATTAAAAGGTGCATTGGACCGGGATGAAAAGGTGATCTGGTTTCACTGCGCTTCGCTGGGAGAGTTTGAACAGGGACGGCCTGTGATCGAAGGAATCAGGGAGCGTCTGCCGGACCGTAAAATTCTACTTACTTTTTTTTCACCTTCAGGTTATGAGAAACGAAAGGACTACAGTGGAGCTGATTATGTCATGTACCTGCCCCTCGATACCAGGAAAAATGCACTTAAGTTTCTGGATCTGCTTTCTATTGAGATGGCCTTTTTTATCAAGTATGAATTCTGGTACCATTTTCTGAAGCAATTGAAATCAAGGCGGATTCCGGTGTACCTGGCATCTGGCAATTTTCGAAGCGGCCAGCTTTTTTTTAAATGGTATGGACATTGGTACCGACGATTCCTGGATCTCTTCACCCATATTTTTGTACAGAACAAGAATTCCGCTTACCTGCTTGCCGGCATAGGATGCCATCACGTAAGCGTGACAGGCGATACTCGTTTCGACCGGGTACATGTGCTTAAGCAAAGTAAATTCACACACCCTGCACTTGAAGGTTTTGGGAAGGATTCCCCGATTATCGTTGCCGGCAGTACCTGGGAAAAAGATGAACAGCTTCTTGCACATGTTTACAGAGAGCTAAGCGACCAGGTTTACTGGATCATTGCTCCCCATGAAATCTCAGAGGGCCATTTGCGTAGCCTCCAGGAGCGCTTTCCCGGCAGTTTGCGATATACAGAACTGGAGGGGGAGGTAGCTGAAGGATGCAGAGTAATCCTGGTAGATACCATTGGCAAGCTCTCCTACCTTTATAAGTATGGTTCCCTTGCTTATATAGGGGGTGGATTTGGAAAGGGCATTCACAACATATTGGAAGCCGCCACTTACGGACTCCCTGTGATTTTCGGACCGGAATATTCAAAATTTTTGGAAGCGCTTGAACTCACCTCTCTCGGCGGAGCCTTCCCCATCGGAAGTGAAACGGAATTGTTATTCACCGTTCGTCAACAATTGGAGAATCCAAAGCTGTTGAAAACCTCATCCCAAATCGCCGCAAACTTCGTGTCCAAGCGGGTTGGAGCTACATCGCTCATCTTAGACAAAGTGTGCATAAAATCCAAAACGAATCTGCT
>JAUVIT010000115.1 GCA_030592605.1 Bacteroidota bacterium | reverse complement strand
TTGTATAGTTCCAATGGACCATTGGGATCCTTTCCAACATTCAGCCTGACAGCTTTCCATTCATCCATTAAAATCGCCTGCTTTCCTCCCATCTCATGAAATTCCCAGTATAAAAATTCATGCTTCGGCTGTTCCCTGCCCAGCAACTCTGGAAGAAAGGAGATTCCGTCTGTCTCTCCATAATCAAATCCGGTGAGCTCGGCCAAGGTGGGAAGCACATCCCAAAAGGCTGATTGATGATCTGATACACTACCCTGTTTGATGGTTCCGGGCCAGGTAACAATAAATGGAACCCTGACCCCACCTTCGTAGAGGTCTCTTTTAAAACCCCGTAATCCACCATTGCTATTAAAAAAACGAGGGTCGGCTCCTCCCTCCAGATGGGGCCCGTTATCGCTGGTAAACATAATGATCGTGTTGTCGGAGAGACCCAGCTCTTCCAACACTTTCACAATTTCGCCCACATATTGATCGATACGATTAACCATGGCGGCAAAGGTGGCATGGGGATTCTCCTGGCTACAGTACATGGAAATCACCAAAGCTGGACCATAATCAGCTCCCGGTCTGCCTACATAAGGTGTTTCCGGAAATTTCCCCAGGTAGTTCTGATAGATGTCATCGTCCGGAACGATCAGCTCTGCATGAGGAATAACAATGGGTATAAAGGCGAAGAAACTGGTATCACGATTTTCCCTGATGAAATCCAGGGTCTTCTGCTGAATCAGGTCTGGTGCATAGGTCTGTGTTGTCGTCCAGTCGTTGCCCTCAAGGTAAACCTTCTCTTCGTTCTCCCACAGGTATTCAGGATAGTATCGGTGAGCATAGCGCTGACAGTTGTATCCAAAGAAGTGATCGAAACCCTTGTTTACCGGATCCCCTTCTGATCCGGGATAACCCAGACCCCATTTTCCAAATGCCCCTGTTACATATCCAACTTCTTTCAGGCCATCAGCCAGGGTCTTCGCTGAGGCTGGCAAGGGCCACTGACCTTCGGGTTTAACCTCCTGGTTTCCACGTATGGGTGTATGCCCGGTATGCAGTCCGGTCATTAAAACGGAACGTGATGGAGCACACACTGTACTCCCCGAGTAATGCCTTGTAAAACGGATACCATCATTGGCCAGCTGATCCAGATGGGGTGTGGCAATCTTTTTCTGCCCGTAAGAGCCCAGATCGCCATAACCCAGATCATCGGCCAGGATGTAAATAATATTGGGAACTGTTTGTTGAGGTTCTGTAGTGGCATTCTTGGAGACACAGCCCGAAAAGGCCAGAGCTAAAATTATAGTGCACAGATAAATCCTATTTTTCATCATATGAGAGCTAAGAGAATAAACACACAATGTACGTTTTTTGAACCTTACCTGTGTTGGATTGTTTACATTTGCGCAGATGAAAAAGGTCTCATTTAAAACATTGGGCTGCCGCCTGAACCAGTATGAAACCGATGCATTGGTTACCCGCTTTCACCAGGCAGGATACCAGGTAGTGGACTATGCCACTCCTGCCGATATCACCGTGATCAATACCTGCACGGTTACCAAGCAGAGTGATCAGAAATCGCGTAATACCATCAACCAGGCAGCCAGGAAAAATCCTGCAGGATTGGTGGTGGTGACCGGCTGTATGGCCAACAATCACAAGGAGCAGCTGGAGGCCAATGAGAAGATTACCTATGTGGTGGACAATGAGCGCAAGAGCCAGATAGTATCATTGGTGGACGCCCACTTTAAAGGAGAGGTGGTCCATCCCGACAGCTATTCCGGGGATGTTTTTGGATTTGAAACAGTGGATAAGAGCCTGCATACCCGTACCTCCATTAAGGTACAGGACGGATGTGATAATTTTTGCACCTACTGCATTGTACCCTCGGTAAGAGGCCGAGCAGTAAGTCGCCCCCTGGAAGAGATCCTGGAGAATATCCGGCGGGTGGTCGACAATGGATTTAAGGAGATTGTAATAACCGGTGTAAATATCGGGCGTTACGATTTTGAGCAATACAACCTGGAGAGAGCCCTGGAAAAAATGGTGGAGCTCCCTGGTGATTTCCGCATACGAATCTCCTCCATGGAGCCCGATGGCTTTGGTCCTGAATTTTACAAAATATTTCAGCATCCTAAAATGGCCCCACATCTTCATCTCTGCATCCAGAGTGGATCCGATCCAATATTGAAAAAAATGCGCAGAATGTATACCACACGGTCCTTTATGAATATCGTGGAGAACTTTCGCAAAAAGATAAGCGATTTCAACTTCACCACCGATGTGATTGTAGGTTTTCCTGGTGAATCAGAAACAGATTTTGCAGAAACCGCCAGGGTAGTCAAAGAAGCCCTGTTTAGCCACGTTCATACATTCAGATACTCAAGGCGAAAGGGTACACGGGCCGATCGCCTGGAAGAACAGCTTGAGGAAGGGATCAAAGCTGAAAGAAGTGAAGTGATCCGCCAAATATCTGAAGAAAACAGGATGCTATACATGGAATCAATGCTTGGAAAAACCCAGCGGGTGCTGATCGAAAAGGTAAGTGATAAGGGTATGGCTCAGGGCTATGGAGAACACTACCTGCCGGTCCAGTTTTCCACTGCTGATAGCACAAAAAACGTCTTCCAGGATATTATGCTTGACAAGGTAAATTCAAGCGATCCTCCTTTTATAATTGCCAGTATCTAAAGTTTCAGACCGTAATAAAGGTGATCGGCCTCCTGCTCATCTATGCTTGCAATTCCTGGCATTCTGCCCCACTCCTCAAAACCAAATTTATGCAGCAAGCCTATGCTGGACGGATTTCTATGAAGTAATATGGCGATGAGTATTGAAAATCCGTATTCAGATGCAATATCCAGGGCATGCCTCAGCAGAAGGCTCCCTACTCCTTTCCCGCGCTCCATCTGATCCACATAATAACTTACTTCGGCCACATGGGCCAGGGCCTGCCTGTCTTCCCGGTAAGGACCCAGGGACACATAACCAAGAATTCTCTGGTCATCAAGAACCACAAACACAGGGTGAACTGCAGGATTGTGTGCTGCAAACCACTGCTCCCGCTCCTCCATACCCACTTCTTCAAGATGGGCTGTGCAGAATAGCTGGCGAACTGCTTGATTATAGATTTCATTAATAACAGGCAAATCCTCCTGCCGGGCTAAGCTTATTTCCATAAACCAAAGTTAAAAAAGAGTTAGACTCCTTAATATATTTAAACCTTTTTCCCTCTTCCGTGTCTAAATGCTATCTTTGCGCGAATTTTTGATTCTTAATTACAGATAATGAGAAAAATAGACAGAAGAATTGTCATTATAGTAAGTGTCATCTTTATCCTGGGACTGGCCTTTGGATTGATGAAATTTTTAATTGCCCAGAAGGAGGAACCACCTGTGCGCCGTTCCCTTGAATCGCGTCGCTATGTGAAAGTGGAATCTGTAAAATACACCAGCATTTCTTCCTCCATATCAGAAACCGGACGGCTCTCATCCATAGCCGAAATAGATATAGTAGCTGAAGCTTCAGGGAAAATTGAAGCGGGACAGGTATCACTAAAGAAAGGTGCCCGTTTTTCAAAGGGAGATGTGCTATTTGTGGTTTATCCCGACGAGGCAATCCTTTCGTTAAAGGCCCGGAAAAGCCAGTACCAGAATATTCTGGCAAGTATTATTCCCGATCTGGTTATAGATTTTCCCGAAGCTGAAGAGGCCTTCGGACAGTTTTTCTCATCCATCAATGTGGACAAACCTCTACCGCCCATGCCGGAGATTAAAGACAACACCCTGAAAATCTTCCTGGCCAGCAGAAATGTCATCAGCGAATACTACAACATCGAGCGGGATGAGTTGCAATTGAAAAGACGTACCGTCAAAGCACCATTCAATGGAACCTTTAAGGAGGTATATATGGAGCTGGGTGCCTATACCAATACCGGTGGTCGTGTGGCACGGGCCATTCAAACCGACCACATGGAGCTTGAGGTTCCTCTTCAGCGCATCGATGCCGCCTGGGTCCACCAGGGTGATGCAGTTACAATAACATCCAAAGACGGTACAATCAGCTGGAAGGGACAGGTGCTTCGCAAGAGTCCGTTTGTGGATGAGAACACCCAGAGTCAGACTATTTTTATCAGCGTACCCTATAACCATAAGCAACCAATTATGGCCGGAGAGTACTTCGTTGCTCATTTCCCTGTCAGGCCCATCGAGGGCGTTATGGAAATCCCCAGGAACTCGGTATTCAATTCAAACGAGGTCTTTGTGGCCCGTTCGGGCAGACTTGCCAAGGAGAAAATAAATATCATTAAGATCAATAATAGCACACTGATTTTCAACGGACTCCCTGAAGGAGATTCTGTGGTGGTACAGCAACTGATTAATGTTTCCGAAGGAACCCTGATACAGACCGACAAGGATATACAACAAATGGGAGCCGGTAGACCCGGTGGCCCTCCTCAGCAATCTCCTGCCGCACAAACCCAAAAGGGTGGAGATAACAAAGATGCATCGGAAAAAAAAGCCAAACGTAAATAAGACCGGATATGAGGAAGATTATTGAGCGTTTTGTAGAGTACCCGGTCTATGCCAACCTGCTCATCGCTGTGGTGATCCTGGCAGGTGGACTCAGTCTGACCAATATGAAGAAATCCTTCTTCCCGGAGACCGAGAGCCGTTATCTCTCTGTTTCTGTTTTCTACCCAGGTGCTTCACCTGTAGAGATGGAAGAAGGGGTCACCTCCCGCATCGAGGAGGCGGTTAGGGGCCTGATTGGAATCAAGGAGATCACCTCCACCTCGGTGGAAAATATGGCTTCAGTGTCCATTGAAACCACCGGAGAATATCCCATTAACGAAGTGCTTCAGGAGGTGAAAAATGCAGTGGATGGTATTTCTTCCCTGCCCTCGGCTGCTGAACGGCCTATCGTATCAAAACGTCGTTCCCGCGCAGGAGCTGTTAGTCTTGAGCTTGTTCCTGTTGATGGTCATCAGATGGATCTGATGACACTGAAGGAGCATGCACAGCGCATCGAAGAGGATTTTTTCAACTCCGGAGTCATGAGCCAGATTTCCCTTTCCGGTTATCCCCAGCCAGAAATATCGGTGGAGATCAAAGAGGAAGAACTCCTGAGATACAATATCACTTTCTCACAGATCGTCAGAGCGATTCAGAATAACAACCGGGATGTTTCAGGGGGTGAGATCAAGTCAGATGAAGAGGAGTTCCTGATACGTTTGCGATCCCGGAGTGCCGATCCCAATAAGATTGGAAGCATCGTACTCAGGGGACAGGCCGATGGAGGTTTTATTCTGATCCGGGATGTGGCCGATGTGAAAATTAAATTTGCAGATTCTCCCAACAAGCAGTGGACCAATGGAAAGCCCTCTGTATCAATCAATATACAGAAGCTTCCCGAGGAGGACCTGGACGCGATTAATGAATATACCCTCATCTACATCGATGAATTTAACGACAAAAACCTGGGGGTTGAACTGATTGTTTCAAGGAACTTCCTGGATATCCTCCAGAGCCGTCTGAGTTTGCTTACCAGAAACGGCCTACTCGGTTTATTTCTGGTGGTTATAGCCCTCTCCATGTTTCTCAGCTTCCGCCTGTCCCTATGGGTCTCTTTCGGGATTCCCTTTAGCTTCCTGGCCATGTTTATCGCTGCCAGTTTTATGGGGGTAACCATCAACCTGCAATCGCTCTTTGGGATGATCCTGGTAATCGGAATCCTGGTGGATGACGGTATTGTAATCGCCGAAAATATCTATCTCCATTTTGAAAGGGGCAAAACCCCCATGCATGCGGCCGTGGATGGAACCATGGAGGTGGCACCGGCGGTATTGACCTCTGTAGCTACCACCATTGTAGCCTTCTCTCCCCTCCTGTTCCTGCGGGGAACAAGGATGGAGATGATGTGGGATGTGGCCATCGTAGTGATCGCAGTACTCTTCTTCTCCCTTTTTGAAGCCTTCCTTGTGCTTCCTGCCCACCTGGGCAATGAGAAGACCTTAAGCCGGAAGAGCCTGCAAGCAAAAAACAGGGGGATCAAGAAATATTTTGAAGGTTTTATTCTATGGCTGCGCGACCGGGTTTATCAACATTTCCTGAATTGGTTGGTTAAATGGAGGTACATTGCTGCAAGTTTTCCCATTGCCCTGGTGCTTATAACCATGGGGCTTTTTATGGGAGGACACATCCGCAATACCTTCTTTCCCATGGTCGACTTTGACCAGTTTACGCTGAATGTGGCCTTTACCCCTGGTGATGGAGAGAAACAGACCCTGGAGTTTCTGGACAGATTT
>JAUVIT010000077.1 GCA_030592605.1 Bacteroidota bacterium | reverse complement strand
TCAGCATTATTTATTGGAATGGCGATGCCCGAGCATCACCATGATTAGTTTCACTTTAATATTTATTTATTATGACTGGTACATTAGCAGCAATTGGAGCAGGACTTGCCGTAATCGGAGCAGGACTGGGAATTGGAAGAATTGGTGGATCGGCAATGGATGCCATTGCCCGTCAGCCTGAGGCCGGAGGAAAAATCCAGACCGCTATGATTATTGCAGCTGCCCTTATTGAAGGCGCTGCCCTGTTTGCCATCGTGGTAGCCATGATGGGTTAAGCGGGCTGAAAATTTGAACAGACCTGTAACGATTGGTTGCAGGTCTTTCTTTGAAAATCATTAAACACGAAATATAATGGATCTAGTAACACCGGGAATAGGAATGATCTTTTGGTCCACCCTGTTCTTTCTTGTTTTGCTTTTCATCCTGGGCAAATTTGCCTGGCCTGCTATACTAACGGCTGTAAAGGCCCGGAATGAAAGCATACGTCATGCGCTTGAAGCTGCTGACAGGGCGAAAGAGGAGATGGCCCAACTGAAGGCCGACAATGAGAAGATTCTGGCCGAAGCAAAAGCCGAAAGAGATATGCTGATGAAGGAGGCAAAGGAGATAAAGGATCAGCTCATTGCTGATGCCAAGGAGAAAGCTTCGGAGGAAGCCAATAAGTTGGTTAAGAGTGCAAGAGAGTCTATCCAGAGGGAAAAAGCTGGTGCACTGAATGAGATGAAGGAGCAGATGGCCAATCTTTCAGTAGATATAGCTGAACAGATTCTACGTATGAAACTGGCAGAAAGCAAAGCGCAGAAGGAACTTGTCGACAAGCTGATCAACGAAGCCGACCTGAATTAGTGAAATAATTAATGGATGATACCTCGGGGCTTTGCCGAGAGGCGAATCAATTAAATGATTTATGAACGAAAGTCAGATTTCAGTACGTTACGCAAAAGCACTGTTTCAGAGTGCATCTGAACAGCGGATTCTTGACACGGTTTACAAGGATATGGAGGTCCTTACCTCCACCTGTAAGCTTGAAAATTTCCAGTATATGCTGGGAGTGCCCACCTTGCAACCCAGCCAGAAAGAAAAGTTGCTCAGGGCCATTTTCGAAAAACATCTTTCAAAGATATCCCTCTCCATGATCGACCTGGTTGTTAAGAACAAACGGGAGGCTTATTTACCTGGAATTGCCAGATTTTTCAGGGAGCTCTATCGTAAGGAAACAGGGGTTCGCGCTGCCACACTGGTCACCGCGCAAGCCGTGGACGAATCGGAAATGAATGGTATCCGTAAGTTGATTAAAAAAGCCTATGATTCGGATGTGGAACTGACTACTGTAGTGGATGGCGATGTAATCGGAGGCTTTGTACTGACCATAGAGGATATGCGGTATGATGCAAGCGTGGCCAGCAATCTCAAAAAATTAAAAAAACAACTACTTCAAACCAGTATTGAAAAGTAATAGAATATGTCTCAGATTAAGCCTTCCGAAGTATCGGAAATTTTAAAGAAGCAAATAGAAGGGTTCAAAAGTGATGTTGAACTTGAAGAGGTGGGTACTGTCCTCCAGGTTGGAGATGGAATTGCCCGTATTTATGGATTGAACAGCGTACAGGCCAATGAGCTGATCGAATTTGACAGTGGCGTAGCAGGAATCGTTCTGAACCTTGAAGAGGATAATGTGGGTGCAGTGCTGCTGGGATCAACGGAATTAATTAGAGAGGGTGATTCAGTAAAACGCTCCAAGAAAATTGCCTCCATTCGAGTAGGCGAGCCATTGCTGGGACGTGTAATCAATACCCTTGGAGAGCCCATTGATGGAAAAGGACCTGTTACAGGGGAGATGATCGACTTGCCCCTGGAGCGTAAGGCTCCCGGCGTGATTTACAGGCAGCCTGTGAGTGAGCCTCTTCAGACCGGTCTGAAACCTATTGATGCCATGATCCCCATTGGACGTGGACAGCGTGAGCTTATTATTGGTGACCGGCAGACAGGAAAGACAGCCATTGCCATTGATACCATTATCAACCAGAAAGAATTTTACGAGAGGGGCGAAACTGTATACTGCATCTATGTGGCCATTGGACAGAAGGGTTCAACAGTTGCCAATATCCAGAAAACGCTGGAAGAGGCTGGAGCCATGGATTACACCGTGATAGTCTCTTCAACCGCCTCAGATCCGGCTGCTTTGCAGTTCTACGCTCCTTTTGCAGGCTGTACCATAGGTGAGTATTTCAGAGATACCGGAAGGCCCGCATTGATTATCTATGATGATCTCTCCAAGCAGGCGGTATCATACCGTGAAGTGTCTCTTCTGCTAAGGCGCCCTCCCGGAAGGGAAGCTTATCCCGGGGATGTATTTTATCTCCACTCCCGCCTTCTGGAACGTGCTGCCAAGATCATCAATTCGGACGAGATTGCTAAAAACATGAATGATCTTCCCGATCAGCTGAAACCGCTGGTTAAGGGAGGAGGATCGCTTACTGCGCTGCCGATTATCGAGACTCAGGCAGGTGACGTGAGTGCCTATATTCCTACCAACGTGATTTCCATTACTGATGGACAGATCTTCCTGGAATCGAATCTCTTTAATGCTGGTGTAAGACCTGCCATTAACGTGGGTATCTCCGTATCCAGGGTGGGAGGTAACGCCCAGATTAAGGCCATGAAGAAAATTGCAGGTACCCTTAAGCTTGATCAGGCCCAGTTCCGTGAGCTGGAAGCATTTTCTAAGTTTGGTTCCGATCTGGATGAAGCCACAAAGGCTGTGTTGGATAAAGGGCGCAAGAATGTTGAGATTCTGAAACAGGATCAGTATTCCCCCATGTCTGTGGAGAAGCAGATTGCCATTATCTACTGTGGAACGCAGGGACTGTTGTCCGACATCCCGGTGGAGAAGGTGAAAGAATTTGAAGCTGAGTTTCTGGATTATATGGATCTGAAGCAGAAAGATGCACTAGCTGCACTGGCACAAGGTAAATTATCGGATGAAATAACCGGTATAATTGTTGATACAGCCAAAGAAATTGTAGAGAAATTTAAGTAATTCCCAATGGCGAATTTGAAGGAAATACGGGAGCGAAAGGCCTCTGTGGCCTCTACCATGCAGATCACCAGTGCCATGAAGATGGTCTCTGCTTCCAAGCTGAAGAGGGCACAGAATGCCATTGTGCAGTTCAGGCCTTATGCGGAGAAACTGCAGGAGATTTTGGCCAGTGTTGGTGATAGTATAAAGGACGATGAGGACAATCAGTATGCTGTTCAGCGCGATAAGGAACGGATTTTGCTGGTCCTGATAACCTCCAACCGGGGCTTGTGCGGTGCCTTTAACTCGAATGCCATCAAAGCCACCATCACCAGGGCACTGACCACTTTTGACAGCCAGATGATGGCGCGTCAGGTCGATTTTATTGCTATCGGAAAGAAGGGTGCAGATTTTCTAAGTAAAAAGGGATACAATGTGATCTTCGATGGCAGTGAGATTTTTGATGATCTTACCTTCGACCGCGTGGCTCAAGTGGCCAATATGATCATGGGGCTTTTCACCGACGGGGAGTATGACCATGTGGATATAATTTACAACCGTTTTAAGAATGCCGGCACGCAGATTCTGACAGAAGAACAGTTTCTGCCCATAAAGGTGGATGAGCTGGCTGAAGAGTCGGGCTCCGCTTCCAATGTGGACTATATTTTTGAGCCCACCAAGGAGTATATCGTTCAGGAGCTGATTCCACGCTCTCTGAAGCTGCAGTTTTATAAGGCGATTCTGGATTCGCATGCATCGGAGCATGGTGCACGAATGACTGCCATGCATATGGCAACCGACAATGCTACCGAGCTCCTGAAGGAGCTGAGCCTGCAGTTTAACAAGGCGCGACAGGCAGCCATTACCAATGAAATCCTGGAGATAGTAGGAGGCGCAGAGGCCCTGAAAGGATAGGTGTTAATACAAAATATTAGTAGCTATGGTTATAGACAAGAAATTTATCTTGACAGTAACCTATCTGCTAGTGGCCCTCATTGACACTGGAGCCCAAATTGGCGAATGTCCATCCTCAGCAAGGTTCCAATACTACTTACATCTTGCACATACCCGAACTGCGGCAAATCCATACATGGATCAGCTTGTGGAAAGTATTGATTACTCCTATTATGACATGCTCTGGCTGGGAGGTGATATGGCAGTATCCTCCTCGCTGGATGATATGACTATGAATCATTTAGATTCCATTCTGGATCTGGGTAATGAGAATACCCTGTGGGCCCTGGGAAACCACGACTATGCCGATTTGGAACGGGTTTCGGCTTATACTCACAGGCCTGCCTACTATGCTTATTACAAGGATAAGATTACTTTTCTTGTACTTGATACCCAGGATAGCCTGAGCAATGTGCTTGGTGAACAGCTTGAATTATTTTCCAAGGTAACAGATACTCTGCAAACAACAACTCACCTTGTACTTCTACATCATAAGCTAATATGGATGTATGGCGATTCTTATTTGCAAACCTACATCAACAGCATTCCAAACGGGGGGTTCGGGGATTGTTTTTACTGTATTAATCCCAATAATTTCTATACGGACCTCTATCCTAAATTGCTTGAACTTGAAGCCTTTGGTATAGAAGTGATTTGTATTGCCGGTGATATTGGTTTTCGCACCAATGAATTTGCTTATACAACTCCTGAAGGAGTGCAATTTCTTGCTTCAGGAATTGACGCTGGGAAGTCCAACAATCAAGCGCTTTTATTCAGACATGATGTTGTCAGCGACAGCCTGAGCTGGGAGTTTGTGTTACTTTCAGATCTTCTTTCTCCCAGGGACACCACAGCACCTGTGCTGCATTCGCTATCAATTGCTCCGGATGTGGTTGAAAAAGGCGATTCCATACGATTCTTTTTGGAGACAGAGGACAGCCTTTCCGGAATTGATTATATCAGGATGGATATTGTGAATCCGCTTGAAGAACAACTACATGCAATTGAGACACATCTTTCAGATTGGATTTTTTTGGAGGAGCATTTGTATGCGTACGATCTGCTTATTCCAGACTCGGCGCTTAAAGGGAAATGGACCGTATTGGCCATTAGTATCATGGATTCTGAGGGAAATGAGCTGTGCCTGAGTGGCGGTGATTCCATATTGGCAAGCTTTACAATAACTGGTCCTACAGGGATTTTCGGAAATGACAAAGCTGATTTTCACCTTTATCCGAATCCCAGTTCAGGGCTAATCCACTGGTCAACCAGCCTGGATGTCCAGGGCATTGTTGTTTATAAGCAAAATGGAGAAACCCTGATATCTAAGAAAGCTCCTGAGAACAATTTCATTAATTTAGGGCAGGAAGCTCCGGGTCTCTATTTCATACGTTTCTTTTGTTCAGGAGATCAAGTGATCACAAAGCGAGTACTAATTGACTGAAAGCATATAAGCTGAGAAAGAGATCTTTCATATGTCTATGCACACTTCTTCTGCTGGCTCAAAGTTTTGAGGCAAAGGCACAAATTCTAATCAATGAATTTGTTGCCTCCAACTCATCCGGAGGGTACTATGATGCCGAATACGAAGATTATCCCGATTGGATTGAGATTTATAATACCTCTGATGCTCCCATCGATATCAGTTCTTATTATTTGACAGATGAGCTGGATGAACTTGATAAGTGGATCATTCCGGAAGAAACTGTCATAGGCGCCAAAGGCTACCTATTATTTCTGGCAGACGACAGGAATATTGAAAATCACACAAGCTTTAAACTGAGTGCCGACGGTGAGTCCATAGCACTTTCAAACCGGGATAAGTTCATATTGGATTCTGTTGTATACATGCCACAGAATAACAATATTTCCATGGGCAGGCTAAGCGGAGATACAGATGTATGGGCATACTTCCCGGAACCCACTCCCAATGCCATAAACAATACAACAGCTTATACGGGAAGGGCAATGGCACCTCAGTTAAATCTACCCGCCGGGTTTTATGATTCACCTGTTTCTGTGGAGATGGAGTCTCCATCCCAGTCGGCCATACACTACACATTGGACGGAAGTACCCCTACGCCCGGCTCAAATCTTTATTCAGTCCCCATCGAAGTTTCAACAAATATGGTGATCAAGGCCATATGTGTCGAGGAGGGAAAAATGAATAGTGAGCCCATGAGTGCCACCTATTTTATGGGAGAAGATGTAAGCTTACCAGTATTTTCATTTTCAATGGATCCAGGTCTGGCAAGTGGTTTCCCCTATTCCGACGAGAGGGTTTCACACCTTGAATATTTTAACGAGAATCAAACCCGTGTTATCAGTCAGGATGTTGGCGCCAGAATAACCGGATTGGTCGGTATTTATCCCATGAGAACATTCTCTTTGTATGCAAGAACAGAATATGGTAAAAGCCGTTTGGATCACCGCTTCTTTCAAAGTAAAAACATGACCAGTTATAAGAATCTGGTTTTAAGAAACGGTGGATATCAGGACTACAGCCATACTTATTTTCGGGACGGCTTAATCCAATCTTTTGTTGAGGGCTATCTCGATCTGGAGTATCAGGCATACAAACCCGTGCTTGTATTTAAGAATGGGGTTTACCATGGATTGATAAATATGCGGGAAAAGCAGAATGAGTTTTATATAGAGAATAATACGGGGATCGATAATGACAGTATTGATATGCTGGAGTACCAAACGGAAGCTCCCATTGAGGTGTTGAGCGGAGATGCAGTGCATTATAATGCTATGATTGACTTCATTGAGAACACAGACCTCTCTCTTCAGGAGAACATGGATGAACTCGAAACCCGCATGGATGTAACAAACTATCTGGATTACTACATGCTGGAGATCTACTGTGCGAATGCCGACTGGCCTGATAAGAACTGCAAAATCTGGCGACCCAGGACAGCTGAAGGCAAATGGAGATGGATGGTATTCGATGTGGATTATGGATATGGCTTTCGCTTCCCGGTGGAAACAAACATGTATGACTATCTGTATACATTGGAGGAGCCTTTCTATCATAACAGGCCATGGGTTACGGTTATTTTCCGAAAGATCATGAAGAATGAAGGCATGAAAAATTATTACCTTCAGCGTTTCAGCGCTCTGCTGAACACAGCGTTTCATGAGGATCGCGCACTCCAGATTACTGACAGTTTAAAAGCACAAATTGAATCCGAAATTGGTCGGCATATAGAGAAATGGGGCCATCAGGCTTATGGCATTCCAAGCGTGGGTGACTGGGAGACC
>JAUVIT010000276.1 GCA_030592605.1 Bacteroidota bacterium | reverse complement strand
GCCAATACCCTATTGTTCTCCCGCAAAGATTGTCGATAGGCATCACCAGCTTCATTATACATTTCCAGTTTCTCATATACCTGGGCCAGATCATAATAAGACTTTTCATCCTCTTTCAGTTTCAGGCACCTCTTACCGTCTTCCAGGGCCTCCTCATAACGCAAAAGAGCCATATTGACTGCCCATCTGACCCGGTAAGCTTCCAAAAAATTACTTTTCATCTGGATGGCCATGGAGAGCCTGTCCAGTGCAATCGGGTTGTCCCCATAGAGGTGCCACTCATTTCCGGCGAAATAGTAGATTTCCTCATCTTTAGACTCGAATGCCAGAGCGCGATCATAATCCTTCGCTGCACTTTTATGGTCTCCGCTCCTCGAAAATGAAGTGGCCCGCTGTATATAAGCCTTATTATAGCCAGGATCCAGCTCAATGGCTTTGGTAAACTGGATAATTGCATCCGCATAATTATTTGCCTTTGCAAAATCCTCTCCGGCCTTAAAATACTGCTTGGCCGATTGCGCCTGAACTGATGCCGTTATCATGACCGGCAGCAGGATCAAAATATATGCAATTTTCTTCATGATATAGTGCAGCCTTAATGTACTGTTCCTAATTTAAAATATTTTACGCAACTTACTGAATAATTGTTTCTTAATTTAGTTTATTCCTGTAAACATCCAGTTTTGTTTCTCCAATTTTCACTGTTTCATCAACTTCTTCGTTTATCTCCGGAGCCTTAACTCCCTGGGTAAATAACATCTTTCCAGTAAAAACCCTGGCTTCATCCCATAATCCGGATTCAAGGAAACTCTTATGTAGCTTCGCTCCTCCTTCCACAAATACGGAGACTATCTGACGATCAAATAACTCTTCCATTACGTCAACCATCTCATAAGAAGGATCGGCATAAACCAATTGAATTCTACCTGCATAGTTACGCTGAACCCCTGTAAATACAATTGTCTCCGTTGTACCATCAAAAATTTGGGCGCTGTCCGACAAACGTCCGTTCCTGTCCATTGTAATGCGAACCGGATTCTCACCCGTCCACCTGCGAACAGTCAGGCTGGGATTATCGCTTAAGATGGTAGAGGTTCCCACCATGATGGCCGACTCTTCACTTCTCCATTTATGCACCAGTGTTCGACTCACTTCATCGCTGATCCACCTGGGTCCTTCCTGGTCTCCCGGTTCTCGTTCAAGATCGATAAATCCATCGGCTGTCTGCGCCCATTTCAAAATCACATAGGGCCTCCGGTAGTTGATATAATGAAGAAACCTACGGTTCAGGTGCCTTCCCTCTTCTTCCAGGCAGCCAAGTTCCACCTCAATACCTGCATCCTTTAAATACCTGATTCCTTTGCCATTAACGCTGGGAAAGGGATCTGTATTGGATACCACAACCCGCTTGAATCCTTTTTGCTGAATAAGCATGGAACAGGGTGGAGTCTTCCCATGATGGGAACATGGCTCCAGGCTGCAATAGAGTGTCGATTCAGGAAACAGGGGAGGATTCTTTACGGAGCGAATGGCATTCACCTCGGCATGAGGCCCCCCGAATTCATGATGATATCCTTCCCCAATGATGCGATCGTTGTGAACAATAATCGCCCCTACAAGGGGATTTGCCTTGGTCATCCCCAAGCCCTTCCGTGCCAGTTCAAAGCAGCGGCGCATGTATATTTTATCTTTCTCCGTAATCAAGGCTGTCGCTTTATTACTATTTTTGATTGATGCTCCAAAACCGTGCCACACTGAAACAGATCAGGTTCCACTTGCTGTCGGAACTACGGCAAATATACACGGAAAATGAATCAGATTCCATTGTCCGGCTTGTTATGGAGCATCTTGGCTACCCTTTGTCTGTTTCACTACGCGAACCCGACCTGGCACCAAATCCATCAATCAATACACAAATCAATGAAATAGTAGCTGAAATACATAGTGGCTTACCCATTCAGTATATCCTGGGACAGACCCATTTCTGTGATCTGAACATAGGTGTGGACAAAGGTGTACTGATTCCCAGACCCGAAACCGAAGAGATGGTGGAGCATATTAAAGCAAGAATCAAAGATCCCATCCACAGAATCATTGACCTGGGGACCGGTTCGGGTTGTATCGCACTGGCACTGAAGAAATACTTTCCGGATGCAGAGGTATGGGGAGTGGATATAAGTCAGGAGGCCCTAAGGGTGGCAGAGGAGAATGGTAGAAAAAATAACCTTCAGGTCAGCTGGATCAAATTAGATCTTCTGAATCCGCATACCCTGGAGGAGTCACCTCGCTTCGACCTGGTGGTCAGCAATCCGCCATATGTGATGAATAGCGAACGCGAGATGATGCCAAGAAATGTTACTGAATTCGAACCCGGATCTGCCCTGTTTGTTGCGGATGAGGATCCACTTATTTTTTACAGTGCCATTGCTGCTTTTTGCAAGAGCTACCTGGCAGACAGGGGCGAAATCTGGGTAGAGATCAATGAACAGTTGGGTTCGGAGACTGCCAGTCTCTTTAAAAAGGAGGGATTCAGCAAGGCCCGGGTCCTCAGGGACATTCACGAAAAAGAACGATATATCAATGCACGCAGATAAACATATGGCCTATGAGCTAGCTCTTAAACGAGCTGCTGCACTCTGCAGCAGCCAGGAACAATGCAGCAGTCATATCAGGGAGAAATTGCTTACCTGGAAGGTCTCCAGCGATGATGCTGAACAGATTATCAATCTCCTGGTAAAGGAAAAATTCCTGGATGAACAGCGCTATGCCACCTTTTATGTCCGTGATAAATTTCGATTCAACGGCTGGGGAAAGATCAAGTTGCGTGTTATGTTAAAACAAAAAGAAATTCCCTCAGCTATCATCGAAGATGCCCTGAACCAGATTGACCCGGAACTCTACAAGCAAACATGTATGCGCCTGATCTCAGATAAGTCGGCCTCACTCAAGGAGACCAACCAATTCAAGCGAAAGGGTAAGTTATTCCGCTTCGCTGCTCAGCGCGGTTTTGAAACGGACCTGATTCACCAGATTCTTTCCTATCTTTAGCGAAATTTTTTTATCGATGATAACAAGCGAACAGATCAAAGATCTCAGCAGGCGCCTGGATGCGTTAAGGAGGCATCTTTGACGTGGATGGCAAAAGCATCCAAATAGAGGAAGAGGAACAAAGAACACAGGATCCGGATTTCTGGAACGATCCTAAATCTGCAGAGGAACAACTGAAGAAGATTGCCCGGCTTAAGACCTGGGTGGGGGGCTACAATGGCGTAAAAACCGCCGTGGAAGACCTGAATGTACTGGCTGAATTTCTGGAAGCCGGGGAGTCCACCGAAGAAGAGGTCACCACCCAATTTTCAGAAGCACTCGTGCTAACAGAAGCACTTGAGTCAAAAAACATGCTGCGCAATGAAGAGGACAGCCTGGGTGCCATCCTGAAAATCAATTCTGGAGCTGGGGGTACCGAGAGCCAGGACTGGGCCGAGATGTTGATGCGGATGTATCTCCGTTATGGTGAGAAGCATAAATACAAGGTGAAAGAACTCCATATGGTTCAGGGAGATGAAGCCGGGATCAAATCTGTGACCCTGGAATTCACGGGCGATTACGCTTACGGTTTCCTGAAGAGCGAGAGTGGGGTTCACCGCCTGGTGCGTCTCTCCCCATTTGACTCAGCCAACCGCCGTCACACATCATTTGCCTCCATTTTCGTGACTCCCGTAATTGACGAATCCATTGAAATCGTGGTAAATCCTGCCGACATTGAGTGGGATACATTTCGTTCCGGAGGTGCAGGAGGCCAGAATGTAAATAAGGTGGAAACAGG
>JAUVIT010000003.1 GCA_030592605.1 Bacteroidota bacterium | reverse complement strand
CTTACCCTGAGTGAGATCGCCTTTATGATGGATTACAGCAGCGTGCAGTACCTCTCAAACCAGTTTAAGCTGACCACTGAAATGACTGTAAGTGAGTACAGGGAGAGTGACCGTTCTTCCAAAAAACTCATTGATAAATTGTATTAGGCACCTATTTCATTAAATAATTCCCGGATTTTGTAACAGACCGCTTCCTCGAATCACTGATATTTGCATTGACATATATAGATAATTACATATAATATTTTGTATTATGAGAATGGTTAAATTAACATGGTCAGGACGGTTGGTTATAGCGATGATTGCTGCGCTTTCAATCACACAATGTACAGAATCCAACGGGCTGGATGATCAAATGACACCCGGAAGTGAAAAGACCGAAGCGGTCATTCAAGGGGCCGAACTCACAGAAGCCGAAATTGAAGGGATCAGGTTTATGAGGGAGGAGGAGAAGGTAGCCAGGGATGTCTATATTTATCTTTATGAGATCTATCCTCTGAGACCTTTCCTGAATATTTCAAAAAGTGAGCAGGCCCATATGGATGCCATCAAATATCTAATTGACATTTACGATCTTGAAGATCCCGTAGGTGATAATCCTGAAGGGGTGTTACAGAATGAGGAGTTGCAGGAGCTATATGATGCCCTGATTGAAATAGGTAGTACCTCCAGGGAGGAGGCACTGAAAGTTGGGGCCCTGATTGAAGAGGTAGATATCATTGATCTTCAAACTGAATTGGATTCCATTGCAGAAAATGAAGATGTGATCAGTGTCTACACCAACTTATGCAGGGCTTCTGAAGCTCACTTACGTGCATTTACCGGGGTCCTGCCTTTGTATGGTGTGGAGTATGTCCCCGTCAAACTAAGCCAGGAGGAGTTTGACAGGATTATGGCTGATTAAGTTTAAAAGATTCAGTCCACCAGCTCTTCTTCATACATCTCAGAGAAATCCCTGATCGAATTTGAGGCCCTTCTGCCTCCGAAGAAACCCACCAGGGCCAGAACTAAGAGTACAATGGCCACTATTTTCACAGAGGACTCTTTTCCTTTCAGGGCCTGGATGATAGCATGGTAAAGCAGGTAGATGCCGAAAAGGCTTACAGCCAGTGCGATCACGCCACCCAGGGTGAAGTTGATCCCATAAAATAAGGCAAGAAAGGCATTAATGGGATATATCACCATTAAGGATGCTGATACTCTCAGGTTGGCTTCAAAATCGGTATTGCCACCGCAGATTGCTGAGATAATCAACATGATGACTCCGCCAATGAATAAACCAATTATCGCCCCTATAATAGCCCAGATCAGGGACATGATCCCAATTGCGCCGCCTAATAATCCGGCGCCTACTGCCGTCATACCAAGAACACTCCATAAAAGCGCAAACAGTCCTGCTAATGTACCATAGATAGCGGCTTTTATAAGAGGTTCGGTTATTCCCCCTGTCAGGGGCATGGACTGAAAATAAGCTTTGGGATTCAGCAATGTTTCCCGGGAATCTTTCAGAATCTTTTTAAAATCGATGCTTTCGTTGCTCATGTTTTGGAATTTTATTTGAAGACATAAATTACGAATATTGAAGTATAACTCCAAACCTTAATCAAACACTGGAAGTATGACCTTAAAGGTGGTTCCTTTTCCTTCCAGAGATTCCACCCCAATCTGTCCCCCGTGATTGCTTACGATCTGACGGGAGAGACTTAAGCCAATTCCGGATCCCTCTGGTTTTGTAGAGTAGAAAGGCACAAAAATCTTTTCCATTACTTCGGGTGGGATGGCGGGTCCGGTGTTGTAGATTTCAATGGAAACCCGGTGGAGAATCCTTTTCACTGAAATTCCGATCACGGGATTCTGAACCTTGTCCATAGCTTCGGTTGCATTCTTTATGAGGTTGATCAATACCTGCTTTAATTGTGCATCATCCGCCGTGATTCTCAGGTTCTCCGGTCCATGATTGAAGGAGCAGGCAATCCCCTTTTCCTTACAAGGAATCTCATACAGCTCCCGGAGCTCCTCCAGTAACTCGACCACATGCACTTCCCTTTTTTCTGGCAAGGGCAATCTTGACAACTGACGATAGCTCCCTATAAACGCTGCTAATGCCTGGTTTCTGCTGGAAATAGTACGTAAGGCTGTATACAGGTTATCGATGGTCTTTTGTGGAATCGCTGAAATATCTTTGGGCTTGCCTTCATGTTCTAGCAGCATAATGCCTGTCTCGGTAAGGGAGGAAAGTGGTGTCAGGCTGTTCATGATTTCATGGGCCATAATCCGGCTGATTATTTGCCAGGACTCCATCTCCTTTTGTTCAATCTCAGGCTCTATATCCTGGAAGGTGATAATCTTTACCGGCTTTCCCCCTATTTTCATTGTATTCACAAGGACCAGCAGTTGTTTTCCTGTGGGAGTATTGCTGAGCCGGATCATTTCCCTGCCCGACTCGCCCATGGACTTCACTGCATCTGTGAAAAGAGGGGCCTTCTTTTCTATCTCTGCCCAGGATGGTTTGCGTGTATTATACAGACCCAGGGTGTTCAGGGCAAGCGGATTGATCATTTCCGGTTCATGTTGTTCATCCAGGCTCAGGACAGCAGTATGTATGTGCTCAAGGATGGTTTGCATATACTGGTACTGAGTCTCCTTCTCGATCCTGGCCGAGGCAATGGCCCGGATAATTTGCTGTGCGGAATCTGCAAGCCCCTCGAAGCCGAGGCCTGCTGCTTTATCCCTTATGGTTTTATTGAAGTCACCATATCTGATGGATTCAAGGAGGGATTCAACGATTTGATTGGTTCGGGCGATGGACCTGAACAATTCCGCGATTAAAAACAGGAGAACCAGCGATACGCCCAGCACAGAAAATAGCCTGGCTTGCTCACCAATGACCAGGGCTAGGGCAAGCATGGCTATAAAAATCAGGATAAGCCGGATCGAGATCCGGAGCATGTACTTATTGAATACCATGTTTCTTCATTCTCCTGTAAAGTGCATTCCTGTCTATTCCCAGATCGGCCGCGGCCCTGGTTACATTTCCCCTGTTTGTGAGAAGTGCCTTTTGGATCAATGATTTCTCATTCTCCTTAATGTTCAGGGTAATTGAAGCAGTTCCTCCTACACCTGTGGCACCCAACTGGTCAAACCGGACCTGCTTATCCTCACCCATGATGACTGCTCTTACCATGGTGTTCTGAAGCTCTCGTACATTTCCGGGCCAGTGGTATTGTTGTAGTTGCTTCAGGCTCCTTTTGCCAATCTCAAGTCCCGGTTTTCCATATTTCCGGCAAGCTTCACTTAAAAAATGTTCTGCAAGCAAGGGGATATCATCTACCCTGTCTCTGAGTGGTGGGATCATCAGCTCAATGGTATTCAACCGATAGAGTAAATCACGCCTGAAGGAGCCCTCTTCCACCATTTTATGAATGGGTTGATTGGTGGCAGAAATCAAACGAATATCAATGGGAACACCTGTACCAGCACCTATTCTCCTGATGTTTCTTTGCTCAAGTACAGTGAGTAATTTTGTTTGCATGGTCACCGGCAGGTTGCCTATTTCATCTAAGAACAGGCTCCCATTTTCTGCCAGCTCGAACCTCCCAGGCTTGTCCTGGATGGCGCCTGTAAATGATCCCTTCTGATGTCCAAATAGTTCTGATTCAAACAGGGTTTCAGGGATGGCTCCCATATCCACTCCCATAAATATACCCTGTTTGCGGTCCGAGAGCCTGTGGATGGACCGGGCTACCATCTCCTTACCAGTACCATTTTCACCTAGTATAAGGACAGAGGCATCGGTGGGAGCAATGATCCGGATGTTCTCTTTTAACTTTTCAATAACATCCGATGTACCCAGGATTTGCATAAAGGGCAGATCAACATCTTCTCCCAGGGTAAGGGCCATATTCCGGTATTTCTCCTTCTCCTGGTTTGTGTGTTGCAGTTTCAGTGCAGACAGAATGGATGCATGAAGTTTGGCATTTTGCCAGGGTTTCAGGATAAAATCAAAGGCGCCTGCCCTGATCCCCTTTACAGCCAGTTCCACATCCCCAAAGGCGGTCATCAGAATAACCACGGTTTGCGGATCATGCTCCCTGATGATCTCCAGCCATCGGATCCCTTCGGTCCCTTCAGTCTTCCCACGCTGGAAATTCATATCCAGCAAGATCACATCATAGTGCTCTTTCTTGATCTGAACAATACTTTTCTCCGGATCAGATAGGACGGTAACATCAAATTCAAATTGCTCAAGAAACATTCGTGCTGTCAAAAGCACATCATGATCGTCATCAATGATCAATATTTTTGGCTGTGCCATAGGTCTTAGAAATACTACTAATGTATGGATTTACGGCAAGCCTTACAAACTGTGACGAAATCGAACAGACAGATGCATTAAAACCGAGCACTTCTCCATTTTTCCAATACGGGAGATACTTCATAAGCAGCAATAAAAGAGCAATATAGAAAGAATGGTACAGCTCTTGCAAAAGAATGAAAAAAATGGCACCATGGTAGAACACTACTTCAAGCTTACTTTTCGTCATATCAGGAAGCACCTTCTGATCTCCATATTGAATATTGCAGGACTGGCCATTGGTATAGCCAGTTTTGTGTTGATTATGCTATATGTAAACCATGAGCTCAACTACGACAAGTACAATGAGCATTATGATGATATATACCGGGTGGCAGTCGATGCCAAGATCGGGAACACAGTGATTCGTCAGACCTGGACCCCGGCTCGAATGCCCCTTGCTATGTACGATGAGTATCCTGAGATCATGGCCATAACCCGGATCGCTGACCGGTCCATGAAAGTCACCCTGGGGGATCTGGTGTATAACGAGGATTTGGCCGCTGCGGTGGACTCAACCTTTACTGAGGTTTTCACCTTGAATTATCTGGAGGGTTCACCGGGAAAAGTACTTAATGAGCCCGGGCAGGTGTTGCTTGACCGGACTACTTCCCGTAAGTATTTCGGAGATGAAACAGCCTACGGAAAGGTGATTATGGTTTACGATACTATTCCATTAACAGTAATGGGAGTCTTTGAGGATTTTCCAGCGCAATCACATTTTCATTTTAGCATGCTTATCTCTTTGGTGTCAATAGATGGCTTGTATAACAATCAGAACTGGTTTGCCAATAACTTTGAAACCTATATGAGGCTGGAACCCGGATTCCCGGAAGAACAACTGGAAGCCAAACTACCCGCTTTTGTGGACAAGTACCTTTTTGAGGGATCTTATGAGGAGCGTTCCGATGATGATAATTTCTGGATCCTCTATCTGCAACATATCAAGGAGATCCACCTGGGATCTGATCTGAATGGGGAGTTTGAGCCAAATGGCAACATTGCCTACGTCAGGATATTTTCCATTGTCGCCTTCCTTTTACTGCTTGTAGCCTGTATCAATTTTATGAATCTGACCACCGCCAGCTCCTCCATCAGGGCCAGGGAGGTAGGCGTAAGAAAGACAAACGGAGCCAGTCGGAAAAAGCTTCGGCATCAATTCTTTAGTGAAGCGATTATCATCAGTATTCTGGCCCTGATCCTGGCCATGGGACTGGTGGAATCGATCATGGGGCCATACAGGAATTTCACAGGTGGAGAGATTGAGATTCACTACCTGGATAATTTCCTGGTAATCCCTGGATTACTGGCGCTTTCAATAATAGTTGGATTGTTGTCAGGGATCTATCCTGCACTGTATATGAGCAACTTTTCAGCCATCGATTCCCTGGGTTTTAAAGGTGTAAAGCAGTCCAAAAGTTGGTTCCGTAATATCCTGGTTTTATTCCAGTTTTCTGTGGCCATATTTCTGATTGCAGCTACAATACTAGTGCAGAAGCAGATGAACCTGATCATGGAGAATTCTCTGGGATTCAATAAGGAGCAGGTAGTCCTGTTAGAAAATATTGCCTATTTGGAGAATCTAGAAGCCTATAAGGATGAGTTGCGGACCCTGCCCGAAGTGATCCAGGTTTCTTCTTCCGCATGGGTTCCTGGTGATAAAATAACTAACTGGGGTTTTGGAGCCGAAGGCATGGAAAAAAGCTTTAGTCTCAATGCTAACCTCACCGACGAAAGCTATGTGGAAACCATGGGCATGGAAATGGTCAGTGGCAGATACTTCTCAAAGGAATTTAAAGCCGATACAGGAAAGATCGTGCTTAACGAAACCGCAGTCAATCTGCTGGAGATGGACGATCCTATCGGAAAGATTACCTATTTGTGGAACGATCGGACCCTGCCATACGAGGTAATTGGAGTAGTAAAGGATTACCACTGGGAATCCAAGCATATGGAGGTCAGGCCACACGCATTGATGCTATTGGCTGAAAGGTTCAGGAATCCATATTATCTCAGTGTAAGGATAGCGGGTTCCGACTATCAGAAGATAATTAAGATCCTGCAGAAGGATTGGGAGAAATATGTACCTGAAATACCCTTTGAGTACGAAATCCTGGATAAGCATTATGATGGTATCTATAAGAATGAAAAACAGACTCGCGCCTTGCTCACCATTTTTTCGGTTATCGCCATTCTAATCTCCTGTCTTGGTCTATTTGGTCTGGCTTCTTTTATGGCCGAACGAAAAACCAAGGAAATAGGGATCCGGAAAACCAACGGGGCCACCACTTCGAATATTCTGAGGCTGCTTTCCCTCGATTTTACTAAATGGGTGTTTCTGGCCAATATCATTGCCTGGCCTCTGACCTGGTTCGCCATGAAAAAATGGTTGGAGACCTTTGCCTACAGGGTGGAGATTCCCATATGGATCTTTTTTGTGGCAGGAATTCTGGCCTTTCTGATTGCCATGGCAACGGTAAGTTTTCATGCGGTGAGGGCGAGCCGTCAAAATCCCAGCATGTCGCTCAGGTATGAATGATCAATTGATGATGGTATTAATTACATGGAAGGCTGAAGGCCCGAGTCAAAGGACTCTTCAGCTGCTCTGAACCAGGAAGTGGCTTGCCGGTTCAAGTAGAAATGTATCTTATTACGAAGCCCCGGGATAATCAGGTGGTCGCCACGAAGCATGCCGTTGATAGCCTTCATGGCAATAAATCCGGGTGCAAGATTTTGAAGATCCTCTTCGAAAATCCTGCCAATGTTCTCCATCTTCTGCATGATGCTCTTTATGGGAGCAGGATGGACCATGCTAACCGATACTCCTGAGTGCTTTAATTCCTCTTCAAGCTCTTTAGTATACGAATACATTTTAGCCACCGAATGCTGCAGGTCTGTACTGAATTGCTCCTTTCTGAAAGGGAAAGGAATTATGTGTTGAATGAAGGTGGAGTGATTCCTCATCTGGGGGAGGAGATTCATTGTAAGCATAGCTGCTCCTCTGAAACGGGTTTGGAAGTCATCTTTGGCCAGTTCTGAAATACACTTATTTTCTCCCGACGACCAGTCACATGTAATATTATTAATCAGGGCCCTGACCTCGTATTGATCCTTAATGCGCTTTGTCAAAGCCTGGATCTCTTCCTGGTTGGAGAGATCAAGCTTGATTGCATGGACCTGGATATCATGCTTTAGCTGTAATCCAATGGCAAACCTCAGCAAATCAATAGATGTTGTTGATACAATAAGCAGATTGCATCCTTTGCGAGCAACTTCGCGGGCCAGTGCCTTTCCCAATTCGCCTTCAGCTCCCAATATTATGGTGTACGGTGTATTCATATAATAAAAAGACAACTTATTTCTAAATAGGATGCGTCGATCCTGTTAATTTTTCATTTAGATTTTGCTACAACACCTGATCTGTTACTATAAGATGCAATAACCACGCCAAACCCCATTGATCTATTGAAGTTTTCCAACATAAAGTTGGGGATTTTAGAATAGCTATCCTAGTCCGCGAAGCTCGTTTGGGTGGCTTTTCGAAGGTGAAAATTTAACAATTGGCATGGAGTTATTAACAACTCATAGGGATTCCCTACCAGATGCTCTTTAGACTGTAAATAGTTCCGGTTTTAAGTTTGACAGATTCCTTGTTTGCATACAGGTGTATCTGCTCGAATCCGGATTCCGGAAAGCATAATTCGGTCAATACCAAGGCTCCATCGTCCATAAAAAGCTCGATTGAAGACAGGTCAATGAAGGCATGGAATCTGATCTCTCCTGTGCCTGTTACTTGGTATGGACCAACATGAACACCTGGGAAATTCACAGAAAAATCAGCCTTGCCCGATTGATTCCGGGCGATAGATACCTGCTGGGTCCGTGTAGAAAATACTGCACTAAGTTGTTCATGCTGCTTGCTCTCCAGTACAATTCCAAATTCAACTCCCTCCTCGTGCAGATCTGGGTCAAATTCAAAAAGCAGATCGATTTCATATATGGGGTAGGCATCCTCAAAAAAGGGCCCTACATTTTGTCTGTCCTTGACCGGACCAGGTTCCAGCTTGATCTGATCTCCTCTCAGCAGCTCGGTTTCAACCACCGGTACTGAGTTAAGGAAATAGCCCTTCTCACTCTTTCCCAGTTTAAGCTCCCTGGGAAGCGTCATGGCACTTCTCCACCTTTGGGAAGGAACTTTATTCGCGTACTGCCAGTTACTCATCCATCCTAAAAAGATCCTTCGGCCATCTTCTGAAGGAATATCGGACCAGCTTACCCCGGCATAGTTGTCCTTTCCCAAATCGATCCATCGGGCCCCGCCAGATGGAACATCGCTGATAAACTTTTCCCCGTCAAAATCTCCTATATAGTATTTGGTTCCTGATCCTCCATTGGGTCCACCACCTCCGATGCTTACTAGTAACACCCACTTAGTCTCCTCTCCAGAGGTGAGTGGAAAGAAATCAGGACACTCCCAGACACCTTCATCCGAGGTTTTCTCTGCAATGAATTCACTCTCTTTGTCCCACTGAATCAGGTTGGGTGAGGAGTAGAACATGATCCGGTCCTGGGCAGCAAATACCATAATCCATTTTTGTCCCGCTTCATACCAGCTTACCTTGGGGTCCCTGAAGTCCCTTATTCCAGAGTTTTTCAATACAGGATTCCCCGGGTATTTGGTCCAGCTTCTTCCTTTATCCAGGCTGTAGGCAATGCTCTGGTATTGGAACTGCAAGCTTCCTTCCTCTGCGAGTTTTTGATTGTGGTGGGTAAAGATGGCCACCATTGGGGGATTCTCACTACTCCCCAGGCCCGAGCTGTTGTTCCAATCGATCACCGCACTGCCAGAAAAGATAGTTCCCAGACTGTCGGGGTAGAGTGCAATGGGCAGATGTTCCCAATGGACAAGGTCGGTGGTAATAGCATGTCCCCAATGCATAGGTCCCCAAACATTGGTGTAGGGATGATATTGGTAGAAGAGGTGATATTCGCCTTCATAATAGACCATCCCGTTGGGATCGTTCATCCACATGGAATCCGGAGAAAAGTGAAACTGCGGACGGTATTGTTCTGTGTAGTAGGTCTTTTGATTTTCGGGCTCACCAGACTCATTGGTGGAGCATGATGTGAATGAAATGAACAGTGCAATCAGGGTGCTGAAAATTATACAGCCTGTTCTCATATAAGAAATATTAAATATCAGACTTAATTCTACCTGTAATAATGTCCATGACCCGGCTGACTACAGCTGAGGACGTTCCGGAGGCAGGACAAGTGCCCGATCCGTTCAATTGGGAAACGATCGATTGGATATGGGGCATCTGTATATGTTCCGGTTGTAAGGTGGCCATGGTCTTCTGGTGAAGACCAAAGCTAAGGGTCATGGGTTTAAAGCTGAAGATGGAGAATTTCAACTTTCCCTTTTCCCCGACAACCTCCACCTGATCCTTCAAGAAGGGCTCGGGCGTTACAAAATTCCAGCTGCCGGTTACCATTATGTTCTCAGGCAGCACCAGGGTGGCAGAAAGGGTATCTTCTGCAGCATACAATCCACCTATATTGCCTGCTTTTCCAGATACCTCCAGGGGATCTCCAAATATGTGAAAGAGAATGTCCAGGGCATGGCAACCCAGATCGTGGAAATAGCCACCACCGGCATCTTCCGGGATCACTCGCCATGGCAGATTCCGGGGATCGTAATCTTCCGGTCGGGCAGCGTAGTATTGTTGCATATTGATATAAAGGATTTTCCCAAGACTGCCCCCATCGATTATGGACTTTACCTTATTAAAGTAGTCAAGTGATCTGCGGTAATAGGCCACAAAGATCGGCACCCCTTTTTTTACTGCAGCTTCATTGATGATCATACACTCTTCCCAGGTGCGGGCCATGGGTTTTTCAATGTAGAGGGGCTTTCCTGCTTTGATGGTTTCCAGGGCGTATGCCAGATGAGCACCGGGAGGCGTGGCGATATAAACGATGTCCACCTCAGGGTTGTGGATTACATCATTGGGATCTTTGTGAACAGTTGGGAAGCCATGCCTTGCAGCGTAATCTTCTGCCTTCTCCGGAGTCCGGTTCCCAACAGCAACCAGGCGGGAGTTCTCGATCTTATTAAAAGATGGGGCGCTCTTGAGTTCAGTAACATTACCTGTACCGATCATGCCCCAGCGGATTGTTTTTTCTGTCATGTAACTAAGGTAATGAAAATACAAAAGCTCCCGGAGGAGCTTTTGTAAATGAATTATGCTTATTCGAGGGCTAACTTGCAATACTCCCTGCAGATAGCTGTCTCTTTTACGGCATCGGAACCTTCCGGAATTTTATATTCCAGTTCAATGTCACAATAGATGGGCCAGTTATTCTTCTGGATCAGTTGCAGGACCTCATTGACAGGAGTATCCCCCTGGCCAAAAGGCATGTTAACATTTCCCTTAACCTCACTGCCTTCTGGAGCTTTGGCTGTCTTATCCTTAATGTGAATACTTGCAATCTGGTCGTGGTATTTTTCAATAAATGCTACCGGATCTTTACCAGTCGATCCTAGGTAGTGCCCGATATCAAAGTTCAACCTGTTGGCTGGTGAAAGAGCAAGGAGCTTATCCACATCAAAATCCTCATCGGCATACTGGTAATGGTTATGGAAGAGGGCCAACATTCCGGCCCGTTCAGCGGCGGCACCCACTTTGGTGCAGTTTTCTTCCCCAATCTCTGTGGTGATCCCGATGGCGCCCAGTGTTTTGGCCACCTTGAAGGAATAATCCAGGTCCTCATCACTCATTCCGGCGGTCCACTTGTAAATATGGATATTCACTCCGGCATCATTGAATTTTTGCTTGAACGCCACATACTTATCCATGGTCTCATCCGAATAGCGCCATACCTTGATATCCTTCTGGTATTTTTCTATGGCACCTTTCTCTTCATCTGTCAGATCGCTGGCTCTCATTCTTCTCCTTGAAACTGTACTCTCAGGAGCTCCCAGGTAGGCTTCAACACCGGTTCCCATCAGCTCCACCGAGCTGAGGCCTGCATCCACACAGGCCTGTAGGACTGCATCTACTTCACGTATGCTCCTGAAACTATAGGTAATGGCGCCGATCTGTACTCCACCATAGTTGGAGTTAATGGGCTCCTGTCCTTGTGCAGGCAATGAGGTCATTAACATGAGCCCAGCTGCTGCCAGTACAAAAAACCTTGATTTGATTTTCTTAAATTTCATCATTTTTTATTTTTTAGTCTGTGATTACAATTTCCATCCATCACGGTACTCGTAGTGGAAGTATTCATTGGCTCCTTCGAGATTGGTGATCCTCATGTTCTCTGCGTCATATTCCAGAGTGCGATTGACCTGCTGTGAGGCTACTGCAATATTGGTCAGCAACATGATCTCTGTCAGCACAGAGGAGATCTCGAAATCGTTGGCGGCCTTACGTCCCTCCTTGATGGCTTCGATAAAGTCCACGTATACACTACTGGGACGATTCAACCACGGTTCCGGGGCCTTGAAGCCTGGGTCCTCAGGAATCAGTTCTGGCATGGCTCCGTGTGTGCCGTGCTGCAACATACCTTTATCACCTATGTAAAGGGCTTCCCTGAGCTGTCGATCTGCTTCCAGTTCAGCCGGACGGAAAGGTTTGATGCCACCGTCTGACCAGGTGACTTTCACGGGAGGCTTATCTCCTCTGGCAGGAAATTCATACATAACATTCTCTGCCTGGGGCAGGTATTCCGTATTATAAGGAGAAGTAGTCGCCTGGATTTTAGTGGGCATTCCTAGTCCGAGGGCCCAGATGGGTGCATCAAAGGTATGGGCTCCCATATCTCCCATGGCACCGGTTCCATAATCCCATAACCCACGCCATGCAAAATGGGTTGTCTCCGGGCTGTAAGGTTTCTCGGGGGCCGGTCCCAGCCAGACATCATAATTAAGATTTTTAGGTACATCCACACCTGCTGGACGTTCCAGCGGACCCTGCGCCCAAACGGGCCTGTTGGACCACATATGCACATCCCTTACATTACCGATGGCACCCGACTGGATCCACTCCACGGTCTGCATGGTACCTTCAATGTTGTGTCCCTGGTTTCCCATCTGGGTAACTACACCGGTCTTTTTGGCCAGGTCTCTCAGGAAACGTACCTCGTGGATGGTTTTGGCCATGGGCTTCTCCACAAAGACATTTAAGCCTGCATTCATGGCATAAGAAGCAATAACAGCATGCGTATGGTCGGGGGTCCCGATCACAATGGCGTCAAGGTCCTTTTCCTTATCAATCATCTTACGGAAATCATCATACACCTTGGCCTTGGGGTAGCCGGCAATAATATGACCAGCATATTCTGTATCCACATCACAGAGAGCATAGATATTGGCATGCTTGAAGCTCTTATCCCCACCGGCATCTCCCATCTGGTTGGGATTGTCACTTCTCCTGGCACCAGTTGACCTGGTTCTCTCAGGCCTTACTCCCGGATAGCGATAAAATTTCAACCCAGGTAGTCCACCGCTGCGTTTAATGGGCACATCGGGAGTAGCAATGTTCTGGATATCGCTTCCACCCTGGTTCCCCAGTCCGATTCCTGCCACATTCACCATATCGCTGGGTGCGGTAAATCCCGGTCCCCCGAGCACATGGCGCGGTACTATGGTAAAGGCAGCTGTTGCTGCAGCAGTTTTTCCAATAAAGGCTCTTCGCGAGAGACCGTTACCGGATTTGCTGTTGTTCTTTTTTTGTTTCATCATACTTATGATTAAAAGTTAAACCAGTAATTCAATTTGACGACCAGGGCCCTGTGTTTGGGTCCCCAGAATTCTACCGCATAGTTATCGGTATAGACGATGTAGAGATCCGACATGGGCTTAAAGCGCCATTGGATCCGGCTGTTAATATTGAAATTATCCTCCTGGGTATTGTACTGCAGAAAGGTGGTCCAGAAAAGTTTTCTGGAAAAGTTTATCTCGATACGAGGATTGATCAGGAAAAGATTGTCCGATCCGTATGGTTCAGGAAACTCCAGGTCATTCTGTTCAAAGTTGATCGAGAAATTACCCCAGGGTTGGGCTCTGTATTTTATTCCAAAGGTGTATTGCATCCTGGTCCCATTGTAGAAGGTGCCATAGGCAAAGCCTCCCGTTAGACTGAAAAGCCTGCGCTGGTCTGACTGGATCCCTATTTCAGCCTGGTTATAACGGTAGTTCCCTGCCGGCAATGGTTCTTCGCCGATAAAAGTGAATGGGTAGAGCAGGTTCACCAGGGTGTGATTGTAGGAGACCTTTAGCTGGGCTGTGGACGCAAATTCCAGAGTATAACCACCTTCGATTTCACTATTCAGCATGGAGAAAGAGGTATCGATATCGTATATATAGCGCCCGTTGAACTCATGGGAGATAATCCGATTATTGTTTTCAGGATAGATGGTATAGGCTGCCCGCGTAAACCAATGGTTCATGCCGATGAAAATGGAAGTATCCCGCTCGGCATCGTAGTACTCCTGTCCCCTGATAAACCCCATATCGGCCCGGTAGTTTTTTCCCATGCCCGAAAAGTTGGAATAGACACTGATATTCCGGTTGTCGTATCCAATTCCGGTTAAGTAAGAGTATGATTTATCCTCCAGCCCAGACGTGAATGATCTGGCGTATCCTGCAAAGCTCTGGAAGCGGCCGTCGGCTGACCTGTACTGGAACTCCAGTCCGGCATTCCGGTTGTAATCAGGATTTTCACTCTGGAGGGCATCCCTGTTCTGGAAGTAGCCCTTGATCACAGATCTTTCCAGAACCTGTTGCTGAAAGGAGGCAAGGGTGTAATTCTGGGGAAGGAAACCCTCTGACTCCCTGGTTTGCAGGTTCATCACCCCAATACGAAGATTCTCAGTAGCATTCCCACTTAGCCTGGCTCCGTAGAGGATGGGTATGGGATTGCTATCTTCGTCAAGACCTATTTTCCTTGAGAAAAAGGGACGCATGGGCGGAATCCCGAAATCATCAAAAACATCACTGTTCTCCAGGAAAAAGAGTCTTTTTTCTGGCAGCTGGACATCAAACAAGGTGAGGTTGATCACCTGCTCGTCCACCTCTACCTGCGAGAAATCGGGATTGATGGTCAGATCGAGATTGAGACTGGAGGTAATGGGTACCTTGGCATCCACTCCCACCTGATAGATGGGTTCCGGATCTGTTCCTGCTTCATAGTCCTTGGACACACCACCCTTCGCATAAGGAATTATGGCAAAGTTGGATGTGGTTTTTTTTGGGTTCTGGTCCCAGCTTAGTGTGCCGGTATAACCCAGCTCTATTTCAAAAAATTCAATGGGGACAGGGGCCCAGGTATGCGTACTGTTGGAAGCTGCATCCCTGCGAAAAAAGTTGATTCCCCAGCTGCTTTTATCCTCTTCATACCTCAGGGTTTTAAAGGGGATGGCGATCTCTGCAATCCACCTGTCAGGATGAGTACTCACCTCCGATATCCATTTATTGTCCCAGGCCAGGTTAAAACCTTTTAATCCCTGTCCGGGTTCAGGTGCCCTCCTCCGTCCGGTTTGTCCTGTTACCAGGTATTCGGCCTGGACACCTGCAGGATTAATATGAAATACAAAGCCGTTTGTCTGCTCGTTTACCGGATCAATGACCACCCCAAAACCATCACCCTCCCAGAACTCTTTATCCCGCTTCAGGGTTTTAATAACATATTTCTCAGGGCCATAGCATACTGCAGAAATATAAAGGTAGTTTTCATCCGAGGTTATCCTTACCTCGGTCTGCAGACGATCTTCAGCTGCACGGTCATCCACCGGGTAAGTCATCCAGAATCCCGAGGCTACAGGGACTCTGTTCCAGATATCCTCGGATAGTACACCATCGATCTGAATGGGATCGCTTGTTGTTCCAACGGAATATGTGTGATCAACTGGTACCAATCCAGGGAGGTCGCTCCCGGAAGCGAGCATAGAAGGTGCCAGCATCATTAGAAAGATGCCCGCCAGGGTATGAAATACTGTTGACTTCCTCATATGGGATTAGCGAT
>JAUVIT010000008.1 GCA_030592605.1 Bacteroidota bacterium | reverse complement strand
TAAGGGCTAGATCGCATACTTGGAAAGGAATAGTTACCGGGTTCAATTCCCGGCATTCGCTCTTATAAATAAAAATGTAACAAAATAAACAAGTAGCAAATTAATTAAAACAAGTTATGGCTAAGGAAAAATTTGATAGGTCCAAACCGCACGTCAATGTTGGAACTATTGGTCACGTTGACCACGGAAAAACCACATTGACCGCTGCTATTACACAGGTTCTTGCAAAGAAAGGTCTCTCTGAAATCAGGGATTTTGACTCTATTGACAACGCACCGGAAGAAAAAGAGCGTGGAATTACAATTAACACCGCTCACGTTGAGTACTCGACAGCAACCCGTCACTATGCGCACGTTGACTGTCCTGGTCACGCTGACTATGTTAAGAACATGGTAACTGGTGCTGCCCAGATGGACGGTGCAATTATCGTTGTTGCCGGAACGGATGGTCCTATGCCACAAACCAGGGAGCACATCCTGCTTGCACGCCAGGTGAACGTTCCTAAGATCGTTGTATTCCTGAATAAGGTTGATATGGTTGATGACGATGAGCTGCTGGAGCTGGTTGAAATGGAAATTCGCGAACTGCTTGACTTCTATGAGTTTGACGGAGACAATGCTCCTGTGATACATGGTTCTGCACTTGGTGCACTGAACGGAGAAGAAAAGTGGGAAGAAAAAGTAATGGAATTGATGGATGCAGTTGATTCCTATATCCCCATTCCTCCACGTGATTATGAAAAGCCATTCCTGCTTCCTGTTGAAGATGTATTTTCAATTACTGGTCGTGGTACAGTTGCTACTGGTAGGATTGAAACAGGTGTTGTAAACACTGGTGACGAGATGAACCTGATCGGACTTGGTGCCGAAGGTCGTAAGACAGTTGTAACTGGTGTGGAGATGTTCCGCAAGATTCTTGACAGGGGTGAAGCTGGTGACAATGTAGGTCTGTTGCTTCGTGGTGTTGACAAAAAGGAGATCAAAAGGGGTATGGTTATTGCCAAGCCCGGATCGATCACTCCCCACACCGAGTTCCAGGCTCAGGTATACGTTCTGAAGAAAGAGGAAGGTGGACGCCATACTCCCTTCCACAACAACTATCGTCCCCAGTTTTACCTGAGGACCCTGGACGTAACCGGTGAGATCCAGCTTCCTGAAGGAACTGAGATGGTAATGCCTGGTGATGACGTGGAGATCACAGTGAAGTTGATCTACCCTGTAGCAGTTAACGTTGGTCTGCGTTTTGCGATTCGTGAAGGTGGACGTACCGTTGGTGCCGGTCAGGTGATTAAGATAACTGAATAGCTTTACCTTATATAAAATAGGGAGCTCGGGTCGTAATTTATGAACCCGGCTTCTCTATTTTGAGAATATGAGTTTACGGGTGTAGCTCAGTTGGTAGAGCACTGGTCTCCAAAACCAGGTGTCGGGCGTTCGAGTCGCTCCTCCCGTGCAAATATTAATCAGAATGAAAAGAATAGTAAATTATCTGAAGGAATCTTACAACGAGCTGGTACACAAAGTGACCTGGCCTACCGTGAAAGAACTGCAGAACAGCGCGTTGGTAGTTATGGTTGCATCTCTCATCTTTGCCTTGATTGTCTTCTCAATGGATATCTCTTTTCAAAAGATCCTTGAGGGCATCTATAAATTAGTGTAATCCATGAGTAATCTGGAAAAGAAGTGGTATGTTCTCAGAGCCATCGGTGGCAAGGAGAGGAAAGCCAAAGAATATATTGAAAGTGAAATTAGCAGGTTAAACCTGCAGGACTATATTGCACAGGTGCTGATCCCCACCGAAAAGGTTTACCAGATTCGAAATGGTAAAAAGGTCAGCAAGGAACGCAACTATTTCCCTGGTTATGTGTTAATTGAAGCAGTGCTAACTGGTGAGGTTCCTCATATTCTGAGGAATATCCCCAACATCATTGGATTTCTGGGCTCTGACGGGGACCAGATGCCTACCCCTTTAAGACCAACTGAAGTCAACAGGATCCTGGGTAAGGTGGATGAACTGTCAGCCAGCGATGAGGAGATCACAGTACCTTTCTTCGTAGGCGAATCTGTGAAAGTGATCGATGGTCCTTTCAACAGTTTTACCGGTCTAATCGAAGAGGTGAACGACGAGAAGAAGAAGCTTAAAGTGATGGTGAAGATTTTTGGTCGCAAGACCCCGCTGGAGCTAAGCTTTATGCAGGTAGAAAAAGATGGTTAATAAGAAAATATTACAATCTCCAGACAATGATATACCCATGAATGCTTCCTGTATGGTTGTCAGTGGATGTTGTAAGCGGTAAGTATATAAATAGTTAAACAAAATGGCAAAAGAAGTAGAAGGCTTAATCAAGTTGCAAATACGGGGTGGAGCAGCTAATCCATCCCCTCCCGTGGGACCCGCACTGGGTGCCAAGGGTGTCAACATTATGGAGTTCTGCAAGCAATTTAATGGCAGAACCCAAGAGCAGGCCGGGAAACTATTGCCAGTAATCATTACCGTCTATTCCGATAAATCTTTTGAATTTATCGTAAAGACTCCCCCTGTGGCAGTTCAACTGCTGGAAAAGGCTAAACTCAAGAAAGGTTCAGCCGAATCAAACAGGGTGAAGGTAGCAAGCGTTTCCTGGGATCAGGTACGTGAGATTGCTGAAGCAAAGATGCCCGACCTCAATGCGTTTACTGTGGAGTCTGCTATGAAAATGGTTGCCGGTACCGCAAGGAGTATGGGAATTACTATTCAAGGTGAATTTCCGTCTAACAATTAATTTTTAAAAAAAATGAGTAAACTGACTAAAAACAGGAAGTTAGCTTTAGAGAAGTTAGACAAGGACCAACAATACACTGTTAGTGAGGCTGCAGAACTTGTGAAGGAGATGACTACAAGCAAATTCGATGCATCGATCGATATCGATGTTCGTTTGGGAGTGGATCCAAGGAAAGCCAATCAAATGGTGCGTGGCGTTGTTACCCTTCCCCATGGAACGGGTAAAGATGTCAAAGTATTGGTGCTGTGTACTCCGGAGAAAGAAGATGAGGCAAAAGAGGCCGGAGCCGATTATGTAGGGCTGGATGACTATATCGAGAAGATCGAAAAGGGTTGGACCGATATGGATGTAATCGTCACCATGCCCCCCGTAATGGCGAAAATTGGTAAACTCGGCCGTGTGCTGGGTCCAAGGGGTCTGATGCCTAATCCTAAAAGCGGTACTGTTACCATGGAAATCGGAAAAGCTGTCAAAGATGTGAAGATGGGAAAAATCGATTTCAAAGTTGACAAATATGGTATCGTACACACCTCTATTGGTAAAGTATCCTTTACTGCAGAGAAGATCACTGAGAATGCTCGTGAATTTATAAACACGATCCTCAAGCTGAAACCAACTTCTGCAAAGGGAACCTATATCAAGAGTATCTATCTCTCCAGTACAATGAGTCCTGGTGTAAAGTTAGATCCTAAAGCTATCGAAGAATAATAATCGCTAAAGTGTCTCAATACGATGAGAAGAGAAGAAAAGGAAGTAATCATTGACAACCTGGCACAGCGGCTGGACGAAACCAAGCATTTTTATCTCACAGATATCTCCTCACTAAATGCTGAGCAGACTTCTAACCTGAGAAGAAAGTGTTTTGAGAAAGAGATCAGCCTACTGGTTGTTAAGAATACATTACTCCGCCAAGCTTTGGAGAAGTCCGAAGGCGATTTTAATGATCTCTACGATGTATTGAAAGATTCCACCTCCATCATGTTCTGTGAGACAGGTAATATCCCTGCCAAACTGATCAAGGAGTTTAGAAAAACCATGGAGAAGCCTTTATTGAAGGCTGCCTTTGTGGAGGAGTCCATTTATATCGGGGATGATCAGCTGGATGCTCTCTCCAATATTAAATCGAAAGATGAGTTACTGGGCGATCTGCTTATGCTCTTACAGTCACCTGCAACAAACCTGGTGTCTGCACTTGCATCGAGCAGCTCAAATATGGCCGGAGCTCTGCTTACATTATCAGAAAAAGAAAACTAATACTTTAAAAATTTATAAAAATGGCTGACGTTAAAAAAATTGCTGATCAGTTGGTCGAACTGACCGTCAAAGAAGTAAATGAATTGCTTAACGTGCTTAAAGAAGAGCATGGTATTGAGCCCGCAGCTGCTGCAGTTGCTGTAGCAGGTCCTGCCGATGGCGGTGATGGCGGTGCTGCTGAAGAGAAGTCTGAATTTGATGTAATCCTGAAAGCTCCGGGTGGAGCTAAGCTGCAGATTGTTAAGCTTGTTAAGGAACTCACCGGACTTGGACTGAAAGAAGCCAAAGCTGTAGTTGATTCTGCGCCTGCACCAGTTAAAGAAGGTGTAAGCAAGGAAGAGGCAGAATCTCTCAAAACCCAATTAGAAGAAGCTGGAGCAGAAGTTGAGCTTAAATAATAGGGCAATCGCATTACCACTTACAGGTTTAGATTCCTTTCGTGTGCTGAAGCACACGAAAGGTTCTAGGCCTTTTGCAGTTTTATAATTCAATCCTTAATCCACGGATTAAAACGCGATGTCAATGCCAAATAAAAATCAAGAACGTATAAGTTTTGCTTCCATTAAAAATCAGTTGGAATACCCTGATTTTCTGGAAGTTCAACTGAAATCATTTCATGATTTCTTTCAGATGGAAACCACTCCTGAGAACCGGAACGACGAAGGTTTGTACCAGGTTTTCCAGGATAATTTTCCCATTACTGATACCCGAAACAATTTTGTACTGGAGTTTATCGATTATACCATCGATCCACCCAGGTACTCCATTGATGAGTGTGTCGAAAGGGGACTAACTTTTAGTGTACCTCTTAAGGCTAAGTTAAAACTCTACTGTACTGATCCGGAACATGAAGACTTTGACACTGTTATTCAGGATGTATACCTGGGTACGGTGCCCTACATGACCGAAAGGGGTGTTTTCATAATCAATGGGGCCGAAAGGGTGGTTGTAAGCCAGCTGCACCGTTCGCCCGGTGTATTCTTCGGACAGAGTGTCCATGCCAATGGAACCAAGCTCTACTCCGCCAGGATTATTCCGTTCAAAGGATCATGGATCGAATTTGCTACAGACATCAACAATGTGATGTATGCATACATCGATCGTAAAAAGAAATTACCCGTCACCACACTGCTTCGGGCCATAGGCTATGAAAGTGATAAAGATGTGCTGGAGATCTTTGGTCTTGCCGACGAAGTGAAGGTAAGTAAAACCGGACTGAAGAAACTGGTGGGCCGTACACTGGCAGCCAGGGTTCTGAAGAGCTGGATAGAAGACTTTGTGGATGAAGATACCGGTGAGGTGGTCTCCATCGAACGAAACGAGGTGATCATTGACAGGGAGACAGTTCTTGAAAACGAACATATCGAAGAGATTATCAATTCAGGAGCCAAGACCATCCTTTTACATAAGGATGTACCCAATATCAATGACTTTGCCATTATTTACAACACCCTCCAGAAGGACCCCTGTAACTCGGAGAAGGAAGCTGTGATGCATATTTACAGGCAGCTCAGGAACGCCGAACCACCGGATGAGACCACTGCCAGGGATGTGATCGATAAACTGTTCTTCTCGGACAAGCGTTATGACCTGGGTGAGGTGGGCCGTTACAGGCTCAATAAAAAGCTGGGGCTTGATACAGCTGTGGAGCAAAGGGTGCTGACACGTGAAGACATTATCCAGATTATCAAATACCTCATTGAGCTGATCAACTCCAAGACCGATGTGGATGACATCGACCACCTGAGTAACAGAAGGGTGCGTACAGTAGGAGAGCAGCTGATGAACCAGTTCAGCGTTGGACTTGCCAGGATGGCAAGAACCATTCGTGAAAGAATGAATGTACGGGACAACGAGGTGTTTACACCAACGGACCTGATCAACTCGAAGACACTCTCTTCTGTGATCAATTCCTTCTTTGGCACCAACCAGTTGTCACAGTTCATGGACCAGACCAACCCACTTGCCGAGATGACTCACAAGCGCCGTATGTCGGCTCTTGGACCAGGCGGTCTTAGTCGTGAACGTGCCGGTTTCGAGGTTCGTGACGTACACTATACACACTATGGAAGGCTCTGTCCCATCGAAACTCCAGAAGGACCAAATATTGGTCTGATCTCATCGCTTTGTGTATTTGCACGGATCAGCGATCTTGGATTTATCGAGACCCCTTACAGGAAAACTGAAGGTGGTAAGGTAGAGCTGGCAAACAAGGGTATTGTTTACCTGAGTGCCGAAGAAGAGGAAGATAAATTAATTGCCCAGGCTAATGCGCCCCTCAATCCGGATGGCACTTTTGTGAATCCCAAGGTGAAGGCCAGGTATGAAGCGGATTATCCGCTGGCAGAGAAGGACGATGTTGTGTTGATGGACGTAGCTCCCAACCAGATTGCCTCCATTGCAGCCTCATTGATCCCCTTCCTGGAGCACGACGACGCAAACAGGGCTCTCATGGGATCCAACATGATGCGCCAGGCAGTCCCTCTGATCTATCCTGAGGCTCCCATCGTGGGAACCGGAATCGAGCTGAATGTGGTTCGCGATTCCAGGCTGCAGGTAAGGGCTGAGGAGAATGGTGTTGTTGAGTTTGTAGATGCCAATGAAATTGTGGTTCGCTACGAACGCAGTGAGGAGGAGCGTTTTGTCATGTTTGATGATGATGTAAAGCGATATAAGCTTCCCAAATTCAGGAAAACCAACCAGAATACCTGTGTAAGCCTGAATCCCATTGTTAGGAAGAGTCAGAAGTTGAAGAAAGGTGATATCCTGACTCAGGGTTACGCTACTCAGCAAGGAGAACTGGCTCTTGGCCGGAACCTGATGGTGGCCTTTATGCCCTGGAAGGGATATAACTTTGAGGATGCCATCGTGGTATCGGAGCGACTGGTAAGAGAAGATGTATTTACTTCTATTCACGTAGATGAATACCTTCTTGAGGTTCGTGATACCAAGCGCGGATTGGAAGAGCTTACTTCAGATATTCCTAATGTAAGTGAGGAAGCCACCAAGAACCTGGATGAGAATGGTTTGATCAGGATCGGTGCCGAGGTAACCCCCGGTGATATCCTGATTGGTAAGATCACTCCCAAGGGTGAATCAGATCCTTCTCCGGAAGAGAAATTGCTCAGAGCCATCTTTGGTGACAAGGCAGGTGATGTAAAAGATGCATCCCTGAAAGCAGGACCATCACTCTATGGGGTGGTAATTGACAAGAAGCTGTTTTCCCGTACCATGAAGGAGCGCAAGTCACGTCCGGCTACCAAGCAAATCCTTGAGAAAATCGATGATACCTATCAGAAGGATATTGCTGATATCAGGGTGCAGTTGATTGAGAAGCTTTTCGAGCTGGTGAACGGAAAAACCTCACAGGGTGTGAAGAACTTCCTGAATGTGGATATCATTCCTAAAGGAACCAAGTTCACCCAGAAACAATTGCAGGAACTTGATTTCCCCAACCTGAATCCTTTGAAGTGGACGACGGATAAGCATAAAAACAACCTGATCCGTGACCTGCTCCATAACTATATTATCAAGTTTAAGGAGATTGACGGACTCTACAAGCGGAAGAAGCATAGCATTACCAGTGGCGATGAACTGCCAACAGGCATTATTCAGCTTGCCAAGGTATATGTAGCCAAGAAGCGTAAGCTCACTGTGGGTGATAAGATGGCAGGACGTCACGGGAACAAAGGTATTGTTGCCAAGATCGTGCGTTCTGAAGACATGCCCTTCCTGGCAGACGGAACGCCTGTGGATATCGTATTGAATCCCTTGGGTGTGCCTTCCAGGATGAACCTGGGACAGATTTACGAGACGGTTCTTGGATGGGCTGGTTTAAAACTGGACAAAAGGTTTGCTACTCCCATCTTTGATGGAGCCAAGATTGATCAGATCAATGAACTGACCGATGAAGCTGGTGTTCCCAGATATGGAAAGACCTTCCTATATGATGGAGGTACCGGTGAGCGATTCGACCAGCCGGCTACAGTGGGTGTGATTTACATGCTGAAGCTGGGACACATGGTAGAAGACAAGATGCACGCCAGGAGTATCGGACCTTACTCACTGATTACGCAGCAGCCTCTGGGTGGTAAAGCCCAGTTCGGTGGACAGCGTTTTGGTGAAATGGAGGTCTGGGCACTGGAGGCATTTGGCGCTGCCAATATTCTCCAGGAGATCCTGACTGTGAAGTCGGATGATGTAATCGGAAGGGCGAAAGCCTATGAAGCCATTGTGAAAGGCGAACCGATGCCGATGCCCGGTATTCCGGAGTCACTGAACGTGTTGCTGCATGAGCTGCGCGGACTTGGACTCAGTGTAAATTTAGTATAATCTGCTATTACGGGCTAAGACCCGGTCAGCTTTAGTTTTAGAAACGTATTAATACAATATTATATGTCATTCAGGAAAGACACCAAAGTAAAAAGCGCCAATTTTACCAAGATTTCCATCGGATTGGCATCTCCAGAAGAGATCCTGGAGAGATCCAGTGGGGAAGTCCTCAAGCCTGAAACCATCAACTATCGGACTTATAAGCCGGAAAGAGATGGTCTGTTCTGCGAAAGGATTTTTGGTCCGGTAAAAGATTACGAGTGTCATTGTGGTAAATATAAGCGGATCCGTTATAAGGGAATCGTATGTGACCGTTGTGGTGTTGAAGTAACCGAGAAAAAGGTGCGTCGTGAGCGGATGGGTCATATTTCACTGGTTGTACCGGTGGCCCATATCTGGTATTTCCGTTCATTACCTAATAAAATCGGCTACCTGCTGGGACTTCCCACCAAGAAGCTTGATTCCATTATCTATTATGAAAGATATGTAGTTATCAATCCTGGTATCAAGCTGGCCGATGGTGTGAATTACCTTGATTTCTTAACAGAAGATGAATACCTCGATATCCTGGCCAGTTTGCCCAAGGAGAACCAGATATTGGAGGATGACCATCCCGATAAATTCATTGCCGGAATGGGTGCCGAAGGACTGCACGCTTTGCTTGGAAGGCTGAACCTGGACGAGCTTTCATACTCGCTCAGGCACAAGGCCAGTACAGAGACTTCACAACAGCGTAAAAACGAAGCTTTAAAGCGCCTGCAGGTGGTTGAAGCTTTCCGTATTTCCAAAGGTGTCAATCGTCCCGAATGGATGATTGTGAAGGTTGTACCAGTGATTCCGCCCGAATTGAGACCGCTTGTTCCTCTGGATGGTGGTCGTTTTGCCACTTCCGATCTGAACGATCTTTATCGTAGGGTGATAATCCGGAATAACCGTTTGAAGAGACTTATTGAAATCAAGGCACCGGAAGTGATCCTCCGTAATGAAAAGAGGATGCTTCAGGAAGCTGTTGATTCGTTGTTCGATAACTCAAGGAAGGCAAATGCGGTTAAGACCGATGCCAACCGTCCGCTTAAGTCACTTTCAGACAGTCTGAAAGGTAAGCAGGGACGTTTCCGCCAGAACCTGCTTGGTAAGCGGGTCGACTATTCGGCACGTTCGGTTATTGTTGTTGGTCCGGAACTTGCTCTTCATGAGTGCGGTTTGCCAAAAGATATGGCTGCTGAACTCTACAAGCCATTTATCATCCGAAAACTGATTGAGCGCGGTATTGTGAAGACTGTGAAATCGGCCAAGAAGATTGTGGATCGTAAGGATCCCGTTGTATGGGACATCCTTGAAAATGTACTGAAGGGGCATCCTGTATTGCTGAACCGTGCGCCAACACTGCACAGGCTTGGTATCCAGGCCTTCCAGCCAAAACTGATTGAAGGAAAGGCCATCCAGCTTCACCCGCTGGTTTGTACTGCCTTCAACGCTGACTTTGATGGTGACCAGATGGCCGTGCACCTTCCTCTTGGAAATGCTGCTGTACTGGAAGCCCAGATTCTGATGCTGGCTTCCCACAATATCCTGAACCCTGCTAACGGGGCGCCGATTGCGGTTCCTTCGCAGGACATGGTATTGGGACTCTATTATATTACCAAGTCCAAGCGTTCTACCAAGAAGGAGAAGGTTAAAGGTGAAGATATGACCTTCTACTCGGCCGAAGAAGTAACCATTGCCTATAATGAAAAGCGTGCCGACCTGCATGCAGTCATTAAGGTTAGGATTCCCAAGCTGGGTGGAGAGAATGGAGAGACTGAACTGATCGAGACTACCGTGGGACGCGTACTGTTCAACGAGTTTGTTCCCGAGGAGATTGGTTTCATCAATGAACTGCTGACCAAGAAGTCCTTGCGTGATATCATCGGACGTGTTCTGAAGATTACAGGTACTGCCACGACCTCCAGGTTCCTGGATGATATCAAGAGTCTTGGATACGCGATGGCTTTCAAAGGAGGACTCTCCTTTAACCTGGACGATGTAATCATTCCCGCCGAAAAGGAGACTTTTGTGGTTGACGGCTATAAGCAGGTGGATGATGTGGTTGGATCTTATAACATGGGTGTAATCACAAACAATGAACGTTATAACCAGATTATTGATATCTGGACACATACCAATGCACGTCTGACCCAAACTTTGATGAAGCAGTTGAGTACAGATAACCAGGGATTCAACCCTGTCTATATGATGCTTGACTCGGGTGCGAGGGGTTCCAAGGAGCAGATTCGCCAGCTTTCAGGTATGCGTGGTCTGATGGCCAAGCCCCAGAAATCAGGTTCATCCGGTTCCGAGATTATTGAAAACCCGATTCTCTCCAACTTCAAGGAGGGACTTTCGGTACTTGAGTATTTTATTTCTACACACGGTGCCCGTAAGGGTCTTGCCGATACGGCTCTGAAAACAGCCGATGCTGGTTACCTTACCCGTCGTTTGGTGGATGTATCGCAGGATGTGATTATCCAGGAACCCGATTGTGGAACCCTGCGCGGACTAATTGCATCTGCCATTAAGAAGAACGAGGAGGTCGTGGAGACACTTTATGAGAGAATCCTTGGCCGTACAACCGTGCATGATATCTATCATCCGCTTTCTGGTGATCTGATCATCCATTCAGGGGAAGAAGTCACTGAGGAGCTTGGAGCCATTATCGAAGATTCGCCCATCGAGCAGGTGGAGATTCGTTCGGTACTGACCTGCGAATCCAAGAAGGGAGTATGCGCCAAATGTTACGGACGTAACCTGGCTACCGGTAAAATGGTGCAGATGGGTGAAGCTACCGGCGTTATTGCTGCACAGTCCATCGGTGAACCGGGAACACAGCTTACACTTCGTACCTTCCACGTGGGTGGTACTGCTTCCAACATCACTTCGGAATCCAATGTGATTTCCAAGTACGATGGTGTTGTAGAGATTGAGGAGCTGCGGACCGTAAGTTCAAAAGATGCGGAGACCGGAGATAAGGTGGAAATTGTTATTGGCCGCCTTGCAGAACTTAGGGTGGTAGATAAGAATACAGGAATTGCACTGACTACACATACTATTCCTTACGGATCCAAACTTTATACAAAGGATGGAGCCACAGTGAAAAAAGGAGCCCTAATGTGTGAGTGGGATCCATATAATGCTTTGATTATCAGTGAAGCTGCTGGTAAGGTAGGCTTTGATAATGTGATTGAAGGAATTACTTTCAGGGATGAGTCTGACGAACAGACCGGTTTCAAGGAGAAGGTGATTGTGGAGAGCCGCGACCGTACCAAGAACCCGCTTATCAGAATTCTCGATAGCAAAGGGGAGCTGGTGAAAAACTACAACCTGCCGGTAGGAGCACACATTGCAGTAAGTGAAGGAGATAAAGTGATTGCGGGTGAGGTGCTTGTGAAAATCCCGAGAGCTATTGGTAAATCTGGTGACATCACCGGTGGTCTGCCGCGTGTAACCGAGCTGTTTGAAGCGAGGAATCCTTCCAATCCTGCTGTTGTATCTGAGATTGACGGAGAAGTGGAGTTTGGTAAGATCAAGCGCGGTAACCGCGAAATCATCATTACAACCAAGGCTGGTGAAGTGAAGAAGTATCTGGTACCGCTTTCAAAGCAGATCCTGGTACAGGAGAATGACTATGTGAGAGCTGGTATTCCACTTTCGGATGGTGCCATTACTCCGGCCGATATCCTGGCCATTAAGGGTCCCACCATGGTCCAGGAGTATATCGTGAACGAGGTTCAGGAGGTGTACCGGATGCAGGGTGTGAAGATCAATGACAAGCACTTTGAGATCATTGTACGCCAGATGATGCGTAAGGTGGAGATTGTGGATCCGGGCGATACCAAATTCCTGGAGAAGCAGGTGGTGGATAAGCATGGTTTCATGGATGAGAATGACTGGATCTACGGCAAGAAGGTCGTGGTGGAACCGGGCGATGCTCCGGACTACAAACCCGGTCAGATCATTTCCGCCCGTAAACTACGGGACGATAACTCCATATTGAGGCGCAAGGACCAGAAACTGATTGAAGCAAGGGAAGCCGTTCCTGCCACCTCCTCGCAGGTGCTCCAGGGGATTACCAAGGCCGCCCTGCAGACCAACAGTTTCATCTCTGCTGCATCCTTCCAGGAGACTACCAAGGTTCTGAACGAAGCTGCCATTTTTGGTAAGGTAGATATCCTCGACGGACTCAAGGAGAATGTGATCGTAGGTCACCTGATCCCTGCAGGAACAGGATCCAGGGTATTCAAAAACCTGGTGGTTGGTTCCAAGGAGGAGTATGAGCGACTTACATCCGGCATCGTTGAGACCAAATCGGAAGCCTCAGAAGAGGCCGAGGTCACTGAACCTGTTAAGGAATAAAGCTGAAACAAATGGAAGATAAAGCCAAAAAGCAAAAGAACCAGATCAACATCGAGTTGAAAGAGGAGGTTGCCCAGGGCACTTACTCCAACCTGGCCATCATTACCCACTCATCGTCCGAGTTTATACTGGACTTTGTCAGGGTGATGCCGGGCGTACCCAAAGCAGAAGTTAAGTCAAGGGTGATACTGACCCCTGAGCATGCAAAGCGTTTGCTTATGGCTCTTAAGGACAATGTGGAGAAGTTTGAGAAGGCCCATGGACCTGTGAAGAACATCGAACCAGGTGGTCCGATTATGCCGATGAATTTTGGTGGACCCGCAGGCCAGGCTTAATATTCCAAATCTATTGATACAGAAAGAGGCTATCTCATGCGAGACGGCCTCTTTCTGTTTAGATTATTTGCATACTTTAGGAAGGACTTACCCCTTAATACGAATCTCTGAGGTAATCTCCATGACCTCTTTGTAGACAGCACTTACACCGCAATACCTATCTTCGGATAGTGAAACTGCTTTCTTAAGCTTTTCCATGGGAAGATTGTCTCCCTCCATTTCGTAAATCACATGCATTTTTGTGAAGCGCTTGGGATGCTCCTCGCTTAGTTCTCCTTCTACATTTACATTCAGACTCTTCAGTTCCACGCGCATTTTCTTCAGGATGGAAACCACATCCATGCTGGTACATCCTCCGAGTGCTGCAAGCATCAGGGGCTTGGGACGGGGACCGCGGTCCTGTCCGCCCACTTCCTCTGTGGCATCTATAATAAGATTGTGTCCGTTGATTTCGAACTCAAAGGCCATATTTTCCAGCCACTTCGTGCTCACTACTTCTGTTTCTTTCATTGATCTAAGTTTATTTGATTATGATCTCAGATATTCGGCCGCACTTAGAGACGCGATGGTGCCGTCGGCTACTGCTGTGGTGACCTGCCTGTATTTTTTCTGAATGCAGTCGCCGGCTGCGAATACACCGGGCAGACTGGTCTTCATATCCTGATCTACCAGGATTTCGTTGCGTTCATTTAGCTTGATGATCCCTTTCAGATCAGCTGTATTGGGAATATAGCCCGCAAAGATAAAGACACCGTCAATATTCCTTGAGGTGGTTTTTCCGCTGGGAAGATGCTCCAGGCTAACCTCCTGCAGTACCCCATTGCCAGAGAAGGTACGTAATTCCGACTCCATAACAAACTCAATCTTCGGGTTCATTTGGGCCTGATCAATGGCGTGTTGAAAAGCTTGAAAATGATCAAATTGATGGACAATGGTAACCTTCTCGACGTAAGTGGTCAGGGCAACTGCCTCTTCCAATGCCGAGTTGCCTCCACCCACTACAATGACTTCTTTTCCTGTGAAGAATTCCCCATCGCAGGTGGCACAGTAGGAGATACCGCTTCCCTTGAATTGCTCCTCACCAGGTATCTGAAGTGGTCTTGGCCTTCCTCCGGGAGAAAGGATTACGCTCCGTGCATGGAACTCTCTTCCATCTTCCAAAACTATATGCTTGATCTCTCCCTCCAGATTATAGGATTTAATCTTCAGGTTGGATTTGATCTTGCATCCGAATTCTTTGGCCTGCTTTTTCATGGTAGAGGCAAGCAGATAGCCCTTGGTTTTTTCAAC
>JAUVIT010000082.1 GCA_030592605.1 Bacteroidota bacterium | reverse complement strand
CAGGTTTGATTCCGATTTTCCTTCCGGTACGGTTATAATAATCCCTGATGGCACAGCACATGACTACCATTGCCTCGGGAGTTGCTCCGGGAGATATTTTTCCTGTGGAGGTTTTAATAAAATCGGCACCGGCACCGATGGCAAGAAGGGAAGCTTTGCGTATTAGAGAGAGATCTTTCAGGCTTCCTGTCTCCAGGATCACTTTTAGATGAATCGGCCCCACACGCTGTTTAATGACATTGATCTCGTAGTCAACGTATTCTAGATCGTCTATGAGGAATTTCCCAACCGGCATAACAATATCAATCTCTTCAGCACCCTGTACAATGGCCTGTTCTATCTCCATGACCTTGATATTGGTGAAGGTCTGGGACGCTGGAAACCCTCCGCCTACGGAAGCAATACTAATCAATGGGTTGTCTAGTTTTTCTTTAACAACAGCCACCAGTTCAGGGTAGACACAGATGGCTGCAACGGGTGACATAGCGGGGAAAGCCTCTGCCTGCTGGTTTACCTTATAACATAACAGAGATACATTTTCGATATTGTCCTGTTCACTCAGGGTGGTCAGATCGATCAAACCAAAGATCTGTTTCAGCAATTCTTTGTTGTTTCCAGACGGTATACTTGCTTCTGCGTTTTCCAGGTGTAGCTTTACTTCATCCGGATTTACAGGCAGTTCAAAATCGGACAGAATTTTCATGTTTGGGGTCTTGGGTACCTCAATTTATCATTTTGTTGATGACGTTCAAAATCCCGTGCTGTTTTTTTCTGCAGATTCTTCTGAAAGGCCTTCTCCAGATCAACCCCTGTCTGGTTGGCCAGGCAAACAAGAACAAACAATACATCGGCCAGCTCATCGGCCAGGTCTTCTGTCTCTATTCGTGCTGTCCCTTTCGATTGTTCACCATATGTGCGGGCTATGATCCTTGCCACCTCTCCCACCTCCTCTGTGAGGATGGCCATGTTTGTTAGTTCATTAAAATACCGGACTCCATAGGTGCTTATCCACTTGTCTACGGTTTTCTGTGCTTCCTTAATGGTCATTATTCCCTGTTTTTGGTGTCTATGCTTATGGTAACAGGTCCATCGTTGTTTAGGTTCACCTGCATATAGGCTCCAAACTCACCGGTAACAACAGGTTTTCCCAGTTCCTGTTGCATCTGCTCAATAAATGTGTTATACAGGGGAATCGCTGTTTCGGGCGATGCGGCTTTAATATAGGATGGACGGTTGCCTTTTTTGGTACTTGCATGAAGAGTGAACTGGCTTACGATCATAATGTTGCCATTTACATCCTGTACGGAGAGGTTCATTATCCCCTGCTCATCATCAAAAATCCTCAGACGGCTAATTTTTCCACTTAACCATTCGATATCGGATTGTCCATCGGATTCTTCAATACCCAGCAAAATAACCAGGCCCGGACCCATCTTCTTTGTTTGGTCCCGATCAATAGTAATGGAAGCATGAGAAACTTTTTGAATAACTGCTCTCATGAGAGATTATCATTGACCATTCTATAGAGGGCCAAACGGTTGATTGGTTTAGCGATATAGTCATTAAAACCCGCCTGGAGGCAACGGTGACGGTCATTGTTCATGGTGTAAGCAGTCTGGGCAATTATGGGAATGGCAGGGTGACGCGATTTAATGATGCGCATGGCTTCATATCCATCCATCACTGGCATATTGAGGTCCATCAGAATCAGGTCAATTCCTCCCTTGTGTTTAGTTATTATCTCCACTGCCTCTTTCCCGTTTTTGGCACGGATTACTGTTGCATCTGCCCTTTGTAGAAGTGTTTTCAGGTAATAGAAATTCACTTCCTCATCTTCGGTGATTAAGACCACACGATTGTTCCAGTGGTAATCAGGCATTCCCATTATGGGAGCAGCCTTTTTAGAGTCTTGTTTTTTCATGTCGGCGCTTTAATAGCATAGTATGTTGAACACCATCTAATAAACATGAAAAAGGAAAGGGGGTGGGATATAGTTTTTAACAATTTGGTAAAGGTGGAGTTAGCTTCCTTCAATTGTTAAAAACTCCATTTAAAACGCAAAAATCCAAAGGTGTTTTTCTCTCTGTTTGTTGCTCCGGAAGGATCTTCAAACTCGGCAGTGAAGTACTGAAGGATCAATGATAGGTCAATATTGCTATTCAAGGAGAGGTCAAAGGAGGGACCCAGGTAAACCCCTTTCCAATCGGGATACCAGATGGTGGCAAACGCTCCATTGATTAAAGGAGTCAGGGGATAACTTATATTGCCAAAAAGAGACCAGGGGGTAAATCCCAGGTTTTTTACATCCAGATTGCCCGAATAAAACTGAAGGAAACTGTTTACATCCATGTCTTTAGCAAAAGCCGAATACAAGCCCTCCACCTGGATCATCAGGGAATTGGAGAAAGTATAATCGAAACCAATAGATGTCATAAAATATCCAGTGGTATCCTTGAATTGGTCCAGATCCCTGAAGTAACTCAGCTCACCCCGAAAAGCTCCTGAGCCCAGATTTCCGCTCCAGCCAGTACCCAGGACCAGATCCTCTTCCTGGTATATGCCGCCCATGAACTGAATGTCGAACCCAAGGGTATTAAATCTGAAGTATCCTGCGGCGGTGACGCGGTTGGCACTATCGATCTTGGTCGCCACTTCTATGGTGGAAGCATTTCCTGTATAGTAAGAGACTCTCAGAGCATCACTACCGGGACGCTCGGGATAATCCACTTCAAAATAGGAGTAGCTATTGAAGATATCGTTGGGATTCCAGACCAGGGTTTGACCCCAGTTGATCCGTTGCCGGCCGGCCTTGATTTCCAGGTTTCCAAAGGTAAATTGCAACCACAGGCGGTCTATAGTACTGGTAAGCGCATATCCGGCACTGTCGCCCAGGTTTCCGTCAGTGACCCAGGACATGTCCAGCAAGCCCAGGTCTCCGTCTAGTGCCTCTGCATACCCGGGAATTTTTCCAAGGGTGCTTCCGAAAATGGCCCTGTTTCTTAGCTGGATTGATCCGGTGAGCCAGTTGCTTGGGTAGAGATCCAGGTTCAGACGGTTGTGGAGTGTGTTTTCCCAGAGCCAATGGTCAGGGATGTGGTAAACGGTTTGCATATCGGAAAGATAAGCGCTGAAGGAAATTTTTTCCTGAGCGACAGCCTTCCCTGTAAACAGTGTGAACAGCACCAGAAAGTATGGGCGTAAGCGGGTCATTTTGAACCTACTTCTTACGCTCATCTGAGATCACCTTCCCGTCTTCTACGGTAATGACCCTCCTCGCCTTCTTGACCACACGGGCATCGTGGGTGGAAAAGATAAAGGTGATTCCCTCCTCTTTGTTGAGCTCTTCCATAATATCGAGCAGGGTCTCGGTCGATTTGGAATCCAGGTTAGCTGTGGGCTCATCTGCTAAGACAAATTTAGGTTTGGAAGCAAGCGCCCTGGCCACTGCCACTCGTTGTTGCTGTCCGCCCGAGAGCTTCGATGGCCTGCTATTTATCCTGTCTTCAAGACCCACAGCCTTCAGTAATTCATAGGTACGCTCATCTTTCTCTTTCTTGTTCCATTTCTGAAGACTCATGATAAACTCTACATTCTCCTTGGCGGTGAGCACCGGGATCAGGTTATAGGATTGAAAAACAAAGCCAATATTGCGCATGCGGAAATCGATCAGCGCCGAAGATTTTAATCCGGCCAGGTTGGTGTGATCCACCATGATTTCTCCCTCGGTGGGTGTGTCGAGTCCCCCGATCATATTCAAAAGGGTGGTTTTACCCGATCCCGAAGGGCCCACAATTGCAGCAAATTCACCCTTCTCGAAGTCCAGGCTTATGTCGTTTACCGCATGAACCTTCACTTCCGAGCTATTGTATATCTTGTGTACGTTTTTGATCTCTAATATTTTCATAACTTTTGTTTTATCTGTTGATGTTGGGGCTTATTCAGTTCTTAATGCTTCTGCCGGATCCAGTTTCAGAGCTTTCAAGGCCGGGTAGATGGAGGAGAGGATCCCGGTAATGATGATCAGGACTGTAACAGTGATAAAGAAAGACGTGGAAATAACCGGATAAATATGAGCAGGATAACCCATTGCTTCAAAACCTTCAGCATAGGAGGCGAAATTTATCCCCTTCCTTGCAGTTGCGGAAATGAGTGCCTTGCTGATGATAATGCCAGTGACTCCTCCCACCAGAGAGAGAAAGACAGATTCCAGCATGATCATGCTAAATACCCTTTTCTTATTCATTCCAATTGCGGTGAGCATTCCAAGTTCCTTGGTGCGCTCAAGGACAACCATCAACATTTTGTTCACAATACCAAATGCCAGGGCGGCCAGGATAATAACCATGAAAATGGCGTAGAACTTGCTTACCATATCGGTCATCATGGCCAGTTCAGGTTGGATCTCCTTCCAGTTCATCACCTCCAGCCCGTCAAGTTTCCCTTTCAATGATTCACTTACAACTTTAGTTGACTCCAGGTCATCGAGACGAATTATTAATTGGTGATATTCATTGCTGGCCATGCCGGTAAGTGCAGCAAGGTCCTCATTTTGCACCAGCACCTGGCTCATTTCGTACATGCTGTTCTTGATGTCGTAGATTCCTGCGATCCGGAATACAGCACCGGTTTGCATCTGATCCTTGTCCAGGAAAGTGAGGGTCATTTTTGAACGCGCCCTGAAAGACCAGGCCTCCTCCTTGATCACGGCGCCGTACTCGTGTTGCTCTTTCATGGAGAGTACTCCTTTGACCTCTTTCTTAAAGGACTTTTCGCTTTTAAACCTATGGCCTGAGAAGGGAACAAGTTTTTCCAGTACTTCGGCCGGTACCTCCCGCTTAGCCAGGCTGTCCAGCATACTTTCATCGATGCGATAACGAATAATGTTGAGTTCTTTGGCCAGGGCCTCTCCTATATAGGCAAGTTGGTACCTGCTCTCGGCATCAAAAAAATCGCCTGTTCCCGGAATGGTGGTTTGGCAGAGCTGTAAAACCTCTCTTTCTGATTCGGGATTAATCCCCAGAATCTGTACCCCAGCACTCTTGGTGGCCGTATTGGCCATGCCGGTAATAACCGTCCGGGGGGCAACTGCTTCCACCCCTGGCATATTGCGGACCATTGCTATTGTTTGTTCCGGTTGATCAACACTAAGTTGTATATCGTAGTTGTCCCTAAAGGCGGGATCATTGATATGGATGTGGGCGATTTCGTCATTCAATGTGGCATCTACTTTCTGTTCAATGGCACCATTCATAACGGCTATCGCAAAGACACCCCCAAAGATTCCTATGGTGATGGAAATAATCACTACCAGGCTACGGACTTTGTTTCGCCAGACGTTTTTCCAGGCTGTTTTCCAGATCATATCTGTAAAAATTATGCTCTTAAAGCGTTTACTACTTTCATTCCAAAAATCTTTCTCAAAGGATAAGCGATGGCCAGCAGTACCATGAAGGCTACGATTACCATTTGCCATATATAGTAGGTGTCAATGTTCCAGAATGCCATTTTTGGCTCCATGCCATACTCTTCAAAAATCTTCGCTGTTTCTCCTTTAAATATGAGGGGATGTTCCACACCATAGAGAATTACAATGGAAGCCACCAGGGCACCGGCCAGGATCCCTATCAGGCCAATAAGTAACATTTCCATAGTCATGATGGAAGCCAGCTTTTTCTTTTGCATTCCGATGGCAACAAGCACACCAAACTCTCTTTTTCGTTCTGCGGTCAGCATAAGTACCGTTCCAAATACACCAAAGGCAATGACCAGGTAAAGGATGCCTAGCATAATCTGGCCGCCCTTATCATCTGCATCCATCTGTGAGACCATTACTTCGTTCATCTCACGCCACTCCATGACCTTTTGATCTTTAGATACAAGGCCACTGATTCTTTGTACTGTTTGTGCAATGGCTTTGTCCTGATTGTCATCCACTGCCAGGGCCAGGGAGGTGAGGTTTTTTTCAGCATTAAAGAGATCCTGGCAAATATCCAGTGGGAGATAGACAATTTTGTTGTCAATATCGGGCAGGGGAAGTTTCACAATTCCTTTGATTTCATATTTGCCCGCAGCAGTGGTAGCATGGTAGCCCTGACTGATCAGAACTATGGTATCACCGATCCCCAGTTGCAAGTATTGGGAGAGCTTTTCGCCTACCCAGACCCCTGGTTCACCCAAGTGAATGAAGCCATTTTTAAAAGCTGCATGCCCTTCGATGGCAGGCATAAGCTCTGATGCTTTTTTATCATCGATTCCAAGGTCCAGTTGCAAGCGAGAATTGTTTGTGTAAGCACTATTTTCAAACAGGATAGCCAACTCCTTTACCTTTTCAGGCAGATTGGGATCCTGCCGGATCTTTTCTATGGCTTCTGGAGAAAGCCGGTACTTCACCATTTTATCTTTGACATTCGACAGGTGAATCTCTTTGTCGGGATCCACCCCCATGACAAGTACGCCTTTAGTTTGCGGACCGTTGGAGGCCAGAGCAAAGGATTCGAAGCGGGGAATGCATGCCTCCACATTTTTATCTGCAAGGAGCTGCTGCTCCAGTTGCTGGTTGTAAGCAAAAGTATTGTCCACGATTTTTTCATCCCAGAAATCTTTGTGCTGGACCTGGATGTAGCCAGTATAGGACTCGATGGCGTTTTTATACATGTGATCGTAGGAACCAAGCTGAAGCGATCTCATGACCAGGGCAAAAAAGACCGCAAAAAAGATCGATGCCGAGGTGATCAAGGTACGGCGCCGGTTCCTCCAGAGGTTTCGCCAGGCCAGTTTTAAATTATTCATAAACAAAGTATTATCAACTATTTCTTATCGTACTCGTTTCATATTCTGCTGGGAGAAGAAGTTATCCTTGATCGGCTCATTGAATTTCATCTCTTTCATTTCAATAATGGTCATCTGGCCCTCCTCTTCTGCCGGAATCAGCTCGATCCGTGTGGGGATGAGCCTTCCGTCCATGGTTTTTATTTCGGAGCCCAGCTCGGTACGTACCAGGTAGCCGTCTTCGTCGTATAGTTCTGACTTCAGGAAGAGGAAATCCTTTTTATCGATCCAGCGCACCTGGTGGCCCCAAATGACAGCAGCATCTTCTTTGGCCACCATTTTGAT
>JAUVIT010000083.1 GCA_030592605.1 Bacteroidota bacterium | reverse complement strand
GTGCTATGATCATGACCGTTTTACCCCGGAAAACAAGTTGAAGATTCTCCATGATGCGTCGCTCATTATTGGCATCCAGGGCACTGGTTCCTTCATCCAGGAAGAGGAAGCCAGGATTCTTGTAGATGGCCCTTGCGATAAGGATTCGCTGCTCCTCGCCTCCGCTAAGGGTAAGTCCTTCCTGTCCAACCACGGTATTGTAACCCAGAGGCAAACGGTCGATAAAATCATCAATACATGCCATCTTTGCTGCATACAACAGTTGTTCGGACTTGATTTCATGTTCCCCCAGGGCAATATTCCTGGCTATGGTGTCGGAGAAGATAAATCCATCCTGCATGACTACGCCGCACTGTCTTCTCCAGAGATCGGGCGACATCATCTGAATGTTCATATCCCCAGCCCTGATATCTCCCTTGGCAGGCGGATAGAATCCCAGCAATAGCTTAAGCAGGGTGGTTTTTCCACTGCCACTGACCCCTACCAGAGCAGTAACCGTATCCTTTTTCAGGGTCAGACTGATATCTTCCAGCACATTACGTTGAATGGCACCCGGGTAGGTAAATTCCAGTTTACTGACCGACAGCTTTTCTATGGCAGGAAGCACGGTGACACCGGTTTCACGCTGGTACTCATCTTCACTTTCGTGTATTTCTCCCAGTCGTTCCAGGCTGATCTTGGCATCCTGGGCCCTGTGGAAGAAGGAAATCATTTGTTCTATGGGTCCGTTTAGCTGTCCAAGTATATAGCTGATTGCCAGCAGTGTACCAAGGGTCAGATTACCGTTCAGTACCGCGATGGCAGCCGTAACATTGATAAGAATGTTTTTTGTTTCATTAATAAACACACCCCCTGCTTCCTGGTACTGGTTGAGGGAGAGTGATTTCATATTGATCCGGAACAGGCCTGCCTGGATGTCTTTCCATTCCCACTGGCTGGTTCGTTCTGCATTATTCAGTTTGATCTCCCGGATCCCATGAATAATCTGAATCAGTTTGCTCTGATTCTCGGCCATTTTTGAAAAGTATTTCTGATCCAGGACTCTTCGGCGCTTCATAAAAACAAAGATCCACAGGAAATAGAGCAAACCGCCGGCCAGGAAGATCAGCAGGATCTTCAGGCTGTAGATGGCGAGGATGATGGCAAAGACCACCAGATTGAACATGGAGAAAAGGATGGTGAGCGAAGAGGTGGTCATAAAGGTCTCGATCCTGCGGTGGTCGCCAATGCGCTGCAGGATATCGCCGGTGAGTTTGGTATCAAAGAATCCCACGGGCAGTTTCATCAGTTTGGAAAGGAAATCGGAAATCAGAGATATATTGACACGCGCACTCAAGTGCAGCAGTATCCATCTCCGGATAAAGTCAATTCCCATTTGGGAGATGATCAGCACGAACTGGAATAACAGCACCAGATAGATGAATGGAAGATCCTGGTTGGTGATCCCGAAATCCACCATGGATTGGAACAGGAAGGGGAGCAGAAACTGGATAATGCTTCCAATAATCAAACCCAGCAAGAGGTGGTATACATAGCGCCGGTAAGGGGCCAGGTAGCGGCTCAGGTAGCGGAACCCGGTTTTCTTTACAGGCTCATCTTCCTGATTAAGAAAATCAGGCGTGGGCTGTACCAGCAGAGCCGATCCTTTGGCTTCTCCATCCTGGCGGGTACTGATCCATGACTTCAGGAATTCTTCCTTAGTGTAGACAGTATGTCCAAACCCGGGATCGGCCACATATACCTTATCCTTACGGATCTTATAGACCACCACAAAATGTTTCTGCTGCCAGTGAACTATCACCGGTAGTGGTGCCTCCTCCTTGATACGTTCCCAGGTGAGGGAAACCCCCATGGTTTGCATGCCAATGTCTTCAGCGGCCCTGGCGATTCCCAGCATTGATACTCCTTCCCTGGTCAGATGTGATTTTTCCCGGAGGGTTTGAAGTGTAAAATGTTTTCCATAATGACGAGCCACCATTCGCAGACAGGTAGGTCCGCAGTCCATGGCGTCAAGTTGCTTGTAGAAAGGGAATGAGGGCATATTTCCAATGACTTATGCCTCTAAATTAAGAATTATTTTAACAATACCTTTTCCAGTTTGATGGCATCAGAATGGTACGGTCCCTCATGCACAGTTAATGGATGGAGCTGCTCCAGTGCAGCTTCCCGCCTGTCTGATTTTATGAGTGCAAGGGAAGCGTACCAATATATGCTTTGATCAAGCGGATCCATAGGGGAAGAATGCTCTACCCTGACCAGCACCAGGGCCTCCTGCTGACGGTCCAGTTCCATGGCCGAAAGCAGGTAGTAAAGCAAGATCAGTTTATTATCCCGCTCCTGGGTGATCCGTATTGAGAGCAGTTCCATGGATTGCTTATAGTTGCGCTGTCGGTACTGAGCAATTCCGGGTTCGGATTCTCCCCGGGTATCCTGGAAGTAGGCAAGTATGACCGGATCCTTTGTGGGATGATGGTATCTGGAAAGTATTCTTTCATTTCCAGGATGACTCAAAAGAACAATGAAGAAAATGGCCAGTGAGCAAGCCACAGCCGGAGGGATATACCACCAGGACCGGAAACCCGCTTTTCGTGAATCTGATATGGGGGCATCGTGACTCATGGCCTCCTGGAGTTTCGCTCTGAATGCCTTTTGGTCCCGCTTTTGCAATTGATCACCGATCAACTCATAAGCTGCCGATTGTGCCTCAAATGCTTCCCTTAGCGCCTTATTGGATTCCAGCTCCTTTTCGAAGGAAGTGGCCTCTTCCCGGCTGAGGTCGCCCGACAAATATTTGATAATAAGATCAATGTAGCTCATTTTTTAGTCGTTTAAATAGGGGGTCATTCACAATCCTGTTTATCAGGCTCTTCTTGCATCTGTATTTTCTGTCTGCTGTGTGATGAAGATCCTTGTAATTCATGGCAGCCCGGATATCTTCCACGCTAAAATTATTGAAATACATGGAGAGGATCTTTTGACAATCCTTGCTTAAGGCATCAAAATGCTTATTAAACAGATCGGTAAGGTGATTCTGAAGCAGGGGGTCTTCTGCAGGTCCTGGATCATGTACCTCAAGGGGCTGATGACGCAGTTTTTCGCTGCGCTGCAAATATTTTTTACGTTCCTGCATCCAGATGTTTTTACAGATGGCATAGAGATAGGTACCAAATTTGCAGCTTAACTCCAGTTCGTTTGATTTTACTCGCTTGTATACAATGATCATCGCATCCTGGAAAATATCCCGGGCCTGCTCCCTCGATCCCTGGTTGTGCGTGATGTATCCTTCTATGATGGGATAGTGGATATCATAGACATGCTGGAGGATGGAAGAATCATGGTTTCTGATCCCTTTAATAATATCGGTATTGGAAGGGTATTTCATTTCTCAGCTATCAAAAAAATAGGCAGGTGATTCAAAATCACCTGCCCGGATAGTAGTAGTTTTAGTTCGCAAGTAGAAAAGAGGATTACCTTTTCCAAAAGTGCTAGATGCAAATATATATGATTTAAAAGTCAACACCGGCCCAAATCTATGTTATTTAACACATGTACTGCTTAATGTGCTCACAGAGCCCATATCAGCGTCACACCCATATATTTTTAGAAACTTTTTTAAAAGGGAAGATTTGAGAGATCCACATTGCCTCCGGAGAGGATTACCCCGACCTTTCTGTTTTTAAACTCAGTACTGTTTCTGAATATGGCTGCTACTGCCACAGCACTGGAGGGTTCTATGACGATTTTCATGCGTTCCCAGATGAATTTCATGGCCTCTATAATCTCATTCTCTTCGACCCGGATAATCTTACTGACCAGTTTCTGGATGATGGGAAAATTCAGATCGCCCAGTTGAGTTTTCAAGCCATCTGCAATGGTCTTTGGATTGATACTGGGTTGTATCTTCCCGGTTTTAAGCGATAGATAGGCGTCATCGGCTCCAAAAGGTTCGGCTCCAATTGTTTCAATATAGTAGTGCAGGTGATTAACGGCCAGTGCTGTTCCTGCCAGGAGTCCGCCTCCGCCCACCGGGGCAATGACCACATCCAGTTGCTTAGCCTCTTTTGCAAGCTCCATGACAGCAGTTGCGTGTCCTAGTATGACATTCATATCGTTGGAAGGATGGATAAAAGTTGCTCCCTTTTTTTTCTGCTCTGCTATCAAAGTTGATTCCCGGCTTTTAAGCGTTGGTTCACAATCAATAATCTGGGCACCGTATCCAGCCACAGCATCCCGCTTTACAGATGGAGCATTGGATGGCATTACAATATAGGCCTTGGTATTCAGTGCACTGGCAGCCAGGGCAAGGGCTGCTGCAAAATTACCCGAGGAGTGTGTGATCACACCACGGGCTCTTTCATCTTCAGATAGCTGAAGAATGGCATTAACTGCTCCTCTGATTTTAAAGGCCCCTCCGCGCTGGAAGTTTTCGCATTTAAAATAGACAGTGGCTTTAAGCATCGCATCAATGGTGGCTGAGGTTAGCACCGGGGTATTGTGGACATAGGGAGCGATTCTTTTGACAGCCGCCTGAACATCTTTAAGAGCTGGGATCATAGCAACACGATTTAGTGAAAGATACCAATATCTATAAATATATGGTACTTTCAGGTAAAAGAAAAGGATTACCTGCTAAAGCGATACCTGATGGAGAGTCCAAAATCCAGCCAATCGGGTTCCAAAACCGCGTAAATATTGAGCATGGGTTTCCAGTCGAAACTGAAATTTAGTGGTAGATCCCTGAGTGTATACTCAATACCGGCCACTGCCGCAACTCCAAGTGAAAACTCCTCATCCCACTGACCTCCAAAGGCCCCGCCCCCCAGATAGATGAAGGTTCTCGTACTTTTCTTAAAGGGTTCCAGGTGGTACTCATAGAGTGCACCCAGGTTTAAACCATGTTTGTTATACAGGAAATCTACTTCGAAAGCTGACATTCTGTGCAGTCGGAATCCTTTATAGCTGATACCACTGGAGTATCCGGCCCGTATGCCGGCGCTGTGCATGTATGGTTGTGCCTGTAGCTTAGCCTGCAAAGTGAAAAGTGAGAGCATCATGGCCATCACAAGCATGAATGTTTTTTTTGTCCCTTTCATCTTCTTTTAGTTTCACTATTAGTCCAGTCTGCCCCCGGTGACCTCGAAAGCAGTTTCGGTATAGGAGGGGATCTTGAGTCCGGGTGGAAAATAGTTACTCTTCAGAATAGTGGTTTCTATGATTACCCGCTGACGCGAAACGCAGCGTTTCAACCATCCGGTCTCCGGGTCCATATGGAAATCGTAAGTCTGGCTTCCTGAAACAGCCGACTTAACATCTCCCATCCCGGTGGTTTCAAAAAATTCCTTTGTGGAGTTCAGCATGCCCATGCCCTGGATCACCACCAGATCATCAGTGGTTTTTGTAAGAAAGTAGCGGTTGACCATCTTTACCGCCTTGGTGTTAAAATAATAGGTAATGTCATTGGTCCAGTTGCTCATTGGAGTTATGACCGGGTAGATCCAAACAAACACATTACAGAGGCTTTTGAAAGCATCGGGTCCGTAGGCTTCCTCCAGAGTCTTCATAATAACCTGTTGTTCAATGGTATCGCTTACCTGAAGATTCGACAGAGAAGCAAAAAGTTCATCCAGTCCCTCCACGCTTACCAGTTCGCCGCGGGCTGTCATCACCATAGAAAAGGTATGCTGTTCCAGCATATTTACCATCTCAGTGAACAAAGAGTCTTTTCCTGAGTCGGAGCTGATATCTATATGCAGCTGTGGTGCCAGCATGGAGATCAGCAGGTCCCTGTACCTTACGCTCATATGGAACTGCTTAGCCGAGTCTATTTTATCCACACTGAATTCCATCCGGGTGAGGTTGTAGAAGGAGATTTCTTCACTGTCGACGGATTCGGAGTGAGTGCTTTGCTGCAGGTCTGTTTCCAGGTAATAGCTTTCGCCAACTTGCAAGTTGTAGGTGAGCCCGGGCTCCTGGGCCTCCACTTCATTAAGCTGGCCCAGCAGGAGTGCCAGAGCAAAGAATATATAAGCGGATTTCATGTGTGGATAAAAGTAGCAAATATTGTCAGAATTCACTTTGTTATTCAAATAACAATATATATATTTGTGCTCGCTGAAAGGTTGGCTAATCTGGCCTTAAGGCATCAATAATAATCTGATCCGGAGGAAGATCTGAAGGTAAAGAGTTCTAATTGAACAGTTTTCTTTATTGATTCCAAAGGCTCGTAAACGCTTATTAATGATCTACGATCCTCAGGCTTATGCCATTGAAGATAAGGCCATGGTCCCGTTTATCTCTGAAAAGGAGATCGAGGCTATCCTGGCAGGGGCCCAACCCAACCATGCACTGGTCCGTGAAATAATTGCAAAATCTTTAAGTAAAAAGCGACTCACCATGCAGGAGACTGCTGTTCTTGTTAATGCAAGCGACCCGGAGCTGGTTGAGGAGATCAAGGCGGGTGCACGAAAGCTGAAGGAGCAGGTTTATGGGAAGCGGATCGTTCTGTTTGCCCCCCTCTATGTGGGGAACCTATGCATTAACAATTGTGAGTATTGTGGTTTCCGTGCGGCCAATAAGAGCCAGAAACGCACCACTCTGAGCAATCCCGAGCTCGTACAGGAGGTGGAGATGCTGGAGGAGATGGGACAAAAGAGGCTGATCCTGGTCTATGGAGAACATCCCAAGTATACACCGGAATTTATTGCCGATACCGTGAGAACCGTTTATAAGGTAAAGAAGGGGAACGGGGAGATACGCCGTGTCAATATCAATGCAGCTCCTTTGGATATCCAGGGTTTCAAAACGGTGCTGGATGCCGGGATCGGTACCTACCAGGTATTCCAGGAGACTTACCACCGTGGGGCTTACTCCATCTACCATACAGGTGGTGTAAAGAAGGATTATGATTGGAGGATATCCGCGCTGGATCGTGCCCAGGAGGCAGGAATCGATGATGTTGGGATCGGGGCACTATTTGGTCTTTACGACTGGCGTTTTGAGGTGCTGGGACTGATCCGGCATGTAAACCACCTGGAGGCGGTTTACAATGTGGGGCCCCATACCATTTCATTCCCCAGACTACAGAAGGCTTCTAATGTAAAG
>JAUVIT010000038.1 GCA_030592605.1 Bacteroidota bacterium | reverse complement strand
TTTTTCATTTTTAAACAAGCAAACAACTGAAATAAAATTTATAAGAACCCCGGTCAGACATTTCCGGGGTTTTTTATTTGATCAGGCCGAGCTTCTTGGCGCGGGCCTCCCAGTTCTTCCTGGCCAGTACCTGCATATCCTCCACATCGTCCATCTCATCCACAATCTCCAGCCCGATGAGGGTCTCAAACAAATCTTCCATGGTGACCAGTCCGCTTACCATCCCGTATTCATCCACCACAATGGCGATATGGGCTTTTCGCTCAATCAGTTTGGAAAAGAGTCGAATAATGGGGGTATCCTCATTCACAGCAGTAATTGGACGGGCAATGGTTTTTAGAGGCTTCTCCCCTTTCTTCTCAATGATCATCTCCATCACCTCATCCTTCAGCACAAAACCCGAAAACTGGTTTAACTCCTTATGATAGATCGGGATCCTGGAAAAGGGAATATCCTGGTTTATTTCGTAAAAAGATTCAATGCTGGTATTCTCTTCCTCGGCTTTTATCACAATCTGCGGGGTCATAATGCTCTTCACCATTATGCTCTGAAATTTCATCAGGTTCTGCAGAATGCGTGACTCCTCATCCTCTATCACCCCATCTTCTATGACCGAATCGGTAATGGCTCGAAATTCAGGTTCACTGATGGAGGACTTGCCACTCTTCCCATGCCTCAATCGGCGTGTAATAAAATTGGTGAAAATAATAAAGGGATAGAGCGGCGAGTAGATCATGATGCGCAGGGAATGAACCATAAAACGACTTAGCTCTTTCCAGTAAAGGGCTCCAAGGGTTTTTGGAATGATCTCAGAACCGATCAAAATAATCAAGGTCAGAATGATCGAGGCAATAACAAGGTATTCGTTCCCCCAGAGTTCCTGAACCTGTGAACCCACTCCTGCTGCACCAATTGTGTGAGCAAAGGTATTCAGGGTAAGAATAGCTGACAGGGGGAGGTCGATATTTTTCTTATAGTAATCGAGCTTCTTAGCATACTTTCTCCCTTCCTTCAGTTTCATATTTATAAAAACGCTGGAGGTACTCAACAGAGCTGCTTCCAGGATGGAACAGAGAAAAGAAAAGACCAGGGCGATCCCCAAGTAAGTAAATAATAACCCCATTAAGTACAAAGATAACTTTCCTTTGGAAATTATTAGCTACAGGCTAGTCTTCTGATTTTCCGGTCATGGGTACAAAGCGTACCGGGTAGTATTCCTTTTGGGAAATACGGCCCTTTTTGTCTTTGGTGACCTCCACCATATACTGGGTCTCGAACTGCCCTCCCACGGGGATCACCATCCGTCCCCCGATTGCCAGTTGATCCAGCAAGGGTTGAGGGATCTTTTCCGGGGCACAGGTCACAATGATCCTGTCAAACGGAGCAGCCTCCGGCCAGCCTTCATACCCATCCCCGATACGGACCTGGACCTGATTGTAGCCCAGCTCCTTCAGTAATTTTGCTGCCTTTTTTCCCAGGGGAGCCACGATTTCGATGGTATATACATGCTTACACAACTCTCCCAGGACCGCTGCCTGATATCCGGAGCCTGTTCCAATTTCAAGCACCCGGTGTTCCGGCCTGAGCTCAAGCAATTCCGACATATGGGCCACAATGAAAGGTTGTGAAATGGTCTGATTATGTCCGATTAGCAGGGGGCTGTTTCTGTAAGCAAGGTCCTGATACTCTTGCGGGACAAACAGGTGCCTGGGAACGAGTCGCATGGCCAGCAGTACCTTAGGATCCTCCACAGGATGATAGGGATAATTCTCAATGCCATCCTTCACCATCAGATCACGCTCAGCCACGCGTTCTGAAAATCCCGGACGATTCCGGTCTTGCGCAATTGTCTCCAGGGACATAAAGGGAGCCCCTGAAAATAAAATCACAAATGGTAAAATATAGTGACGCATATGACGGATTTGTTAACTAGTTTTCAAACGCTGATTCCATACAGCTTTGGTTTTGAGCCGCTTAGATTCTCCAGGAATTCCGGAACACTTTTTGCAGTAGGTTTCGTCTTGTTTTCTGCCATCACAAAAGTATCTCATTTAAATAGAAAACGGAAGAAAAGCCAGAATGTTCAGACCAGTATGGCAGAGCTAAAGGATATTGCTAATTTTGCATCACTAATTACACAAGAATGAAAAGAGAGATGAAGAACATCGTCCCGTTGCTTATGGCCCTAATCGTACTTTTTGCGATCCCTGCCTGTGAAAAAGAACTTAATAATGGAAGTGACCTGCCCAAGGAGACCCTTATTCTGAACAATTGGATTTGGGATGGGATGAATGAAGTCTACCTGTGGGAGGCTTATATACCAGAAATTAACTGGAGGGAGGAAGTTGATCCGGAAGCTTTCTTCTACAAGCTTCTTTACGAGGAGGACCGTAACTCCTGGATCGTAGATGATTATGAAGAACTTGCCGCCATGTTCGATGGTGTGGAGACGGCAACCGGTATGTCGGCCGATCCGGTTCTATATACCGAAAACCAGGTGATCTATTATGTGGAGTTTGTAACACCCGGCTCTCCTGCAGACGATTCTGGTATATTGCGCGGCGATATTATCTATACCATAGATGGTAACTTGCTTACAAAAGACAATTACCGTGATCTATATTATCAGACCACAGCAAGCTTTGGTTTTGCGGACTGGGATGGAAATGCCATGGTACCAAATGGGACGGAGATATCACTTACTGCCATAGAGTTGAATCAAAACCCGGTTATATATGATGAAGTAATTGATTACCAGGGACAAAAGATTGGATACTTAGTCTATACCCAATTTACAACTGGTCAGCAAGGTGAATGGCTGGACGAACTAAACAGGGTATTTGAAGATTTTAAATCGGATGGTGTGAGCGATGTGGTGCTTGACCTTAGGTACAACCCGGGTGGAAGCCTGGATCTCTCTGCTTACATCGCAGCAAGCCTGGCGCCGGTGACAGCCATGGAAGACAGTGCAGTATTTGTGAACCTGGTCTGGAACAAGCTGTACAACAATTACTGGGCAGGAGCTGACCTGAACAATGATGGGTCGGCAGATGGTCTTGATTCATATCAGCTTCGTATCCGCCTGCCACAGAGCAACCTGAATCTGGATCTTTCTACGGTCTATTTCCTTACAACCGATGGAACAGCTTCGGCCAGCGAGTCCTTAATGGCAGGCCTCTACCCCTATATGGATGTTGTACAGATTGGTACTACCTCCTATGGAAAGTGCTATGCCTCCATCACCGTTGACGATTGGGAAGATCCCAAGCGGCATAACTGGGCCATGCAGCCTATTGTAATTAAATACGCCAATGCCGAGGGATTTACCGATTTTGTGGATGGGATAGCTCCTGATTTTGAGGTAATTGATAACCTGCTCTATGCGAAACCCTTCGGAAGCCTGGAAGACCCGCTGCTTGCCAAGGCGCTTGAGGAGATTACCGGTGTATCACCACTGGTGAAGAAGTCGGCCGGAGCTGAAACTCAATTCAGATCCATTCCGCGTCCCAGAAAGCCTCTGCAGGAGTGGAAGGTCGATTTACCTGAAATTCATAAAAGGTAGTAGAGCTTCTAGTTTGAGCTTGTAGAAGTTCTGCGTTTAAGAATAGCCCGGTTAATACGTCTGGCCAGACCGGGTCCTTCGTAAATAAAGCCCGTGTAAATCTGGATCAGGGTGGCTCCTGCATCCAGCATATTCAGTGCATCCTCCACTGTCATGATTCCACCTACAGCGATAATGGGGAGTTTTCCTTCGCTCTTCTGATTGATGTACCTGACAACCTCCAGGCTTCTGGCGGTGATGGGTGAACCACTCATCCCCCCGTTCCCGATGGCACTGATTTCCCCGGCTGGGGTAAGAAGACCTTCCCTGCTAACAGTGGTATTGGTGGCCACAATTCCGTCCAGCTTTAAGAGCCCTACAATTTCAAGGGTTTCATCCAGCTGCCGCTCATTCAGATCGGGTGAGATTTTCAGCAGCACAGGCTTCTTAAGCTCTTTTGTCTCCCGCAGTTCCATGATCCGTCCCAGGATCAGTTCCAGGGAATCCTGATCCTGCAATTTGCGCAGGTCCGATATGTTGGGACAGCTAACATTGACCACAAAATAGTCCACCCCTTCATAAATAGCAGAGAATACAGCCTCATAATCGTCCACAGCACGTTCATTGGGGGTCAGGGTGTTCTTGCCTATGTTTCCGCCCAGAATAAGCCCTTTGGGCCTTTTACGGGCCAATTTGGCTGCTGCTGCCTCAGCTCCATGGTTGTTAAATCCCATCCGGTTGATCAGTCCCCGGTCCTTTTTGATACGAAAACTACGCGGTTTCTCATTGCCCGCCTGCCCCAGCGGGGTTACAGTACCAACTTCGATAAAGGAAAATCCAAAGGCATGAAACTCCCGATAAACACTGGCATTCTTATCAAATCCTGCAGCCAGTCCCACCGGATTGCTAAAGGATAAACCCAGAAATTTAGTCTCCAGCGACTTATCCCTTACATGATAAAAGCTCTTAACCAGGGGGAGAACTCCCGGAATTTTGAATGCAATACCCAGAAAAGAAATTAATAAGTGGTGAATGGTCTCGGGCGAGAGAAGGAAGAGAAGGGGTCTGATAAGGTACCTGTACATTCGATTTTTGCCTGCAAATATAAGCAGATTTCTAATGCGAGGGCAAAAAAGCCCTGAAGGTATCATCCTCGTAAATCACCATCACCTGTACAATCCGCTTTGCACCGCTTGAAGCAAGCTCCTTTATTGCCTCTGCTTTCAAGCTGCTTTCCATATTCTGAGCAGGAGCAGGGCTTTCAGGAGTACTTTCAGGCGGCTCTATTTCCGTATGACCTTCCTCTGTCTCTGAAATAAGCTCCTCAGTTGGCCCTTCAGGCTCTACCTGAGAATCAAAAAGATTGCCGGAAATGTTTCTCCCCATCTGATCATACATGGAGCCTTCACCCAACATAAGCCAGGAGGCATTCAGACCAGGAAAGGCCTTTAAAGTCTTCTGTAAGAAGTCAAAGCTGGGTTTGTTCCTGCCTGAAATCACATGCGAGATACTACTTCTCTGTACCCCGATAATATCTGCAAACTTCGATGGAGACAACTGCTCCAGATCCAGAAGCTGAATAAGGCGCTCTTTCATAGCAAATTCTTTGATTACAAATGTAACAACAATATTGTTTCCATATGTAACACGCGTGTATTCACATTTGTAACATAATTGAAATAATAGCAATATATACTTATATTCCAAGGGATAGATCAGATCCAGTTCTACTGAACACTTAGTGCATTGTAGCTGATTATAAGGGATATTTGTTATAATTAACTCCTTATCCCCTATTTACCCCTGTTTACAAGCCTCCTGGAGCCACCAAAGCGAGCTCTGACAGGCCCTTTAAGCCCTGTTTTAGAGTCATTTTAAGGCTTATTTGCTTGCATTTAACCTATATTAAAGTATTGGTTTATCTAATGCTATTAAAACGCTGGTTAATAACAATATGTACCTTGGATATTACTGTTTGAAAGCTGTTTTTAGGCTATTTGAAGTGGTTTTATTGAAGTATTATAGGGATAAGTCTTCTATATAGCTGGTTATATGATATTTATCATGCTATTCTTACGATCTGAAAGCAGGGTCTATTCTGTTTACATTTGTAACTAATGAAAAGTGCTTATTTTGTATAGTATAGTATCTGATTCTTCTATTTTTGCTTGGTTACAATTGTAAATACTCTAGTGTTGGTTACAATTGTCAACTGTAAGGGACGTAAACTTTGGAAACAAAATTGATCTGCTTTACTGGCTTTTTTTATGTACAGGCATAGAGCTTTACCCCATCTCCGTACTAAAATGACTTGCAACCCGGGCACACCCTGGTTAAATATTGCATTCTAAGCGACTTGTTGGGATGGGAAAACAGCTATTTTATACTGAAATAGAGACAGATAGGTAAATACCCTGGTGAATAAGCAAAAACAATAAGTAGCTTAAAAGAGGTGATTTATCAGGATTTCTGATCTAATTCACCCTCCGAACGGGCCACAATGGAAGAAACAGTGGAGTCTCCGGTAATATTAACCACCGTTCGCAACATATCCAGAGGCCTGTCCACTCCCAGGATCAGTGCAAGTCCCTCCACAGGTAAGCCAACTGAGTTCAGAACAATAATCAGCATGACAATACTGCCACTGGGTATACCGGGCGATCCGATGGAAGCCAGTGTGGCTGTTAGCACAATAGTCAGTTGTTGTATCAGTGTAAGGTCGATTCCAAAAACCTGAGCAATAAAGACTGCTGCGATGGCCTGGTAACAACTGGTTCCATCCATGTTGATGGTCACCCCTACCGGTAGTACAAAATTGGCAATGGGCTTTGATACGCCCAGCTCATTGGTTACCTGCTTCATGGTTACAGGCAGGGTGGCCGCACTTGAACTGGTAGTGAAAGCTACCAGCTGAGCCGGCAGGATCGCTTTCATAAAGGTGGTGATTCTATAACCCGCAAAGAGGCGCATCATCAAAGGATATAATCCGAGGATCAGGATGAACAGTCCAATGATTACGGTCAGCATATACATTCCCAGGGCTGTAAAAATATCTGCATCGCCAGAGAAATCCACTACCAGTGCAGCCATCAGTGCAAAAACACCAATGGGTGCAAAGCGCATGATCAGATCCACAATCTTAAGAATCACCTCATTTAGTCCGTCAAAAAAATTCTTGACCACCTGGGTCTTATCCCCCGGAACAAGTACCAAGGCAATACTAAAGAGAATGGCAAAGAAAATGATCTGTAGCATTTTGGAGTTATCCCCTGCTGCACGGAAAAAATTTTCGGGGATCATATCCTCAAAAAAGAAAAGCGGGGACTGCTTCTCGATCTCCCTGGCCGATTTCTGCCGCACCTCAATCTGGCCGCTGAATTTTTCCCTGTACTGCTCCTGCTTCTCATCCGGAAATACATCACCAGGCTTGAAAATATTGACCATGGCCAGACCAACTGTTGTAGCGAACACAGTGGTAATGAGATAAATGACAATTGTTTTGTATCCGATTCTGGAGAGTTTAGTGATATCGGTCAGACTGGAAATACCCTTTACCAGCGAAACAAAAATAAGCGGGACCGCAATCAGTTTTAGCAGTTTAAGGAAGATGGTACCCCAGGGTTTTACCCAGTCGGTCGTAAATGCTTCCCAATCAAGCCACACTGAAATCAGTCCAAAAAGGATTCCCAGTCCCATTCCCATAAAGATCTTTGCCCAGAGCGGTAGTTTTTTCAACATAGTATCTCCTGTAATAATTTAATTCTATAATAATGCGCCATATAATACCTCCACCGGATGAAGCGCCTGTCTGCCGGTGCCATCACCAATCTGATGCCTGCAACTGGTACCTGGTGCCACCACAATTGTTTCCTTATCAGCCTGTCGTACAGCAGGAAACAACACCAGCTCTCCCACCTTCATTGAGAGTTCATAATGCTCCTTCTCATAGCCAAATGATCCTGCCATTCCACAACAACCAGAGGGGATTTCCTCCACATGATAGTTATCAGGGATGGAAAGAATCCCCCTGGTGGGACCGGTGCTGGCAATGGCCTTTTGCTGACAATGTCCATGTAGTTTTATACTTACTTTCTCTTTGGTAAACAGTGAGTTGTCAAATATCTTCTTCTTATATGCACTGTCCAGATACTCCTCAATTGTCAGGCAATGTTCAGCAAGCTCCCTGGCGCGTTCAATCATATCCTTTTCTACCAGCTCGGGAAATTCATCTCTGAATCCCAGGATGGCCGAAGGCTCGATGCCCACAAGGGGACGCTCCGCTGTAACCACTGCACTTAAGATGTCTACATTTTTACTGGCAATCTGCCGGGCCTTTTTGAGTAAACCTTTGGAAATATAGGTCCTTCCACTCACAGGATGTTTCATAATAATTATTCTGATACCCAATCGGTTAAGAAGCCTGATGGCTATGATCCCCAGGGCACTATCGTTGTAGTTGCTAAACTCATCCACATAAAGAACCACTTCCGGGGCATCAGTGGGTAAGGCATTATTCAGGCTTTCCAGATGCCTTCCTGCCCATTTTCGAAGTGTAGTTTTGCCCAGGGTGGGAATGCTCCTTTTGGCGGCAAAGCCTAGCATATACTTCAGCAAGGATGAAGTGAGCTTAGCTGTTGCAAACCAGTTAAATAGAGCTGGGAATAACATTCCCAGTTTATTTATCCGGGAGATATTGGCAATCAGTAAAGTTCGGATGGGGACACGGTGATGCTCATACCAGTGTTGCATAAACTCGGCCTTGATCTTGGCCATGTCAACACTGGACGGACACTCAGATTTGCATGCCTTACATGAGAGACAGAGGTCCAGTACCTTATAGATATCAGCCTGGTCAAAAGGCTTTTTCAGGTCCTTTCTGGAGAGCAATTCACGCAATACATTGGCTCTGGCTCGTGTGGTAGCCATCTCATCCCGGGTAGCCATGTAAGAGGGACACATGGTTCCTCCGGTAATCTCTGTTTTCCTGCAATCGCCTGAGCCATTGCACTTTTCGATGAGCCCCATCAATCCACCCTCATTGGAATAGTGGAAATAGGTGTCAAAATCCGGTGATTGATGACCTGCCTCATACCGAAGGGAAGAATTCATGGGGGGAGTATCGGTAATCTTCTCTACATTGAAGATTCCTTCAGGGTCGAAAAGCTTCTTCACGCGCTTGATCAGTTCAAAATTGCGTTCTCCTACCATCAGGGGAATAAATTCTCCCCGAAGCCTTCCATCCCCATGTTCCCCACTGAGGGAACCCCTGTATTTCTTCACCAGCTTTGCACTCTCAAGAGCAATGTCATGGAAGAGTTCTATATGCTTCCCGTCTTTGAGGTTAAGGATGGGCCGAAGGTGGAGTTCTCCAACGGAAATATGGGCATGGTAAACACAACTAAGATCATATTTATCAAGTAGTTGATTAAATTCCGAAATATAGTCTTCCAGCACCTCCACATGGACGCTGGTATCTTCAACAACCGATACCGGTCTCCCTTCTCCGGGTATATTTGAAAGGACTCCTAAGCCCGCTTTCCGAAGGGCCCAGACCTTTCCAATGTCCTTGCCTTTAACCACCGGGAAATGAGTCCCCATACCCGCGGTTCTCATCTCCTTTTCCATGGTCGCGACGCGCTGATCCAAAAGGGACTCATCATTGTCCACCAGCTCTACCATCAGTATCGCACCAGGGTCTCCCGAAAGGAAGAAACGGTTTTTACGCTGGGTCAGGTTCCCTTTGGTACAATCAAGAATAGTTTTGTCCATCAACTCCACCGCTGTGGGCTTATGTTTGAGGACAAATAAGTTTCCCCGGATGGCATCCATTACAGAGTCGAAATGTATGGGAACCAATGCTTTAAAGGGAGGAGGCAGGGGAACCAGGTTTAGTTTTGCCTCGGTAATAAACAACAGCGTTCCTTCCGATCCAGCCAGCAATTTGCAGAGATTAAAATCAGAATACCTGGCATTTTTCCCACGGTACGGGGGAGTTTCCAAAAGCTCGTCCAGAGCATAGCCGGTATTGCGCCTGACGACATTTGGATCGGGAAAGCCAGACACAATTTCATCCTGATTCTCCGGATCGCTGAGCATGGCATTTAGCTCACGATAAATCTTGCCTTCAAGCCCTTCTT
>JAUVIT010000095.1 GCA_030592605.1 Bacteroidota bacterium | reverse complement strand
TTCCCTATCATACTTTTGGGGTAGAGAAGTACAGGATGCTTGGAATGGAATATTTATTCGACAACACGGTACAGATTGGGGAAGAGGAGCTGCTACCTTATGTGCAATATGCACAATCACAAGGATTTACAACGTTTACAGGAGGATAAGATGATAGACACTAAAAAAGCAATAGAGATAACAGAACGCATTGCGCATTTGCGGGAGAAGGTTTTAAGTACCAAACCTACCGTCTGCACCGAAAGAGCACGATTCTATACCGAGGTATATAGGGAGAATGAGGAGCAGCCAGTTATAATCAAGCGTGCATTGGCACTGCAGAAGACCCTGGAGAAGATGACCATTTTTATCGATGAGGGTGAATTGATCGTGGGTAACCAATCATCCGGTCACCGGGCAGCTCCCATCTTTCCCGAATATGCTGTGGACTGGCTTCCCGAAGAGATGGATGAGCTGGATAAGCGTCCGGGAGATGCCTTCTTTATTACCGAAGAGCATAAAGAAGAGCTGAGGGAGATTGCAAGCTGGTGGAAAGGCAAGGTGTTATGGGATCGGGGCAGAGCGCTGATGACCCAGGAGCTGCGCGATCTGCAGGATTCGGCAATTATAAAAGCAACAGGCAACCTTACTTCGGGAGATGCTCATATTGCCGTGGATTTTCAGAAGATACTGAAGGTAGGGCTTAAGGGCTATTTTGAAGAAATTGAGTTGCACCATAAGCAGGTGGATCGCTCAGATCGTGAAGGGGTCCGTAAAGATAAGTTTTACAGTGCATTGGCCATCGGACTGGAATCTTTCCAGGTCTTTATCCGGCGCTACCGCGATATGGCCACATACCTGAGTAAGGAGAGCAATGATCCGCAGAGGATTATCGAACTCCAGCGCATTGCTGAAAATTGCCAGGTGATTGCTGAAGAGCCACCCCGGGACTTTTACCAGGCACTACAACTGGTCTATTTTGTTCAGTTGATTCTACAAATTGAAAGTAATGGGCACTCGGTCTCCCTGGGAAGGCTTGATCAATACCTCTACCCCTTCTACCAGAAAGATATGGAAGCTGGAATTCTGAGCGAATCCTTTGCTTCAGAGATACTTGAGAACACCTGGATTAAGTTACTGTCTGTTAATAAGATAAGACCTTGGTCTCATACCAGGTTTTCTGCCGGCGGACCCCTCTATCAGAATGTGACCATTGGGGGACAAACCATCGAAGGGAAAGATGCGGTGAATGAACTCAGTTTCCTAGTCCTTGAATCTGTTGGAAGGATGAAACTTACTCAGCCCAATCTTTCTGTGCGCTTTCATAAGGGGATCAGCGAGGAGTTTATGATGGCCTCTATGAAAGTGATTGAAAAAGGATTCGGCATGCCATCTTTTAACAACGACGAAGTGGTTATTCCGGAGCTTATCAATATGGGTGTGGAGAAGGAAGATGCCTTTAACTACTCCGCCATTGGCTGTATTGAGATTGCTGTTCCGGGAAAATGGGGATACCGCTGTACAGGTATGAGCTTTCTGAACCTGATGCGCGTCTTCCTTGCCACGCTGCATAACGGATTCGACAGTCAGTCCGGATATACCTTTCAAAAGGGGATTGGGAACTTTAGCGATTTCAACTCCTACGAAGAGCTCTTTAAAGCCTGGCAGCATCAGATTCATTACTATACCAGGAAGACCGTTGAGATTGATACAGCAGTGGATACAGCCCTGGAGGAGCATGTACCCGATATCCTCTGTTCCACATTTGTGGATAGCTGTATATCGCGTGGAAAAACTATTAAGGAAGGTGGTTCCAAGTATGATTTTATTTCCGGATTGCAGGTAGGTATCGCCAACCTTGGAAATGCACTGGCAGCCATTAAGAAGCTGGTATACGAAGAGGGAAAGATAGGCCAGGAAGAGCTTATGGATGCCCTGGAACAGAACTTTGAAGGCAAAGAGGGAGAGAAGATCAGGCAGCTTCTGCTAAACTTTGCTCCCAAATATGGTAACGACGACGATTATGTTGACCTCTTGCTGAAGGATGCCTATATGGAGTTTATCAACGAACTGGAGAACTATCATACCACACGCTACAACCGGGGTCCCATCGGTTGTAAATATTATGCAGGTACTTCCAGTATCTCAGCCAATGTACCCAGCGGAGCTGTGGTTCCGGCCACACCCGATGGAAGAAAGGCATTTACTCCAGTGGCAGAAGGCAGCTCGCCTTCTTCGGGAACCGACCTGTTGGGACCTACTGCTGTATTCAAATCCGTTTCCAAGCTTCCCACAGATAAGATTATGGGTGGTGTGCTCCTGAACCAGAAGCTCAGTCCTGCTGCCGTAGAGAAGGAGGCGGACAAGCACAAGCTGATTTCGATAGTTCGCACCTTCTTTGCCGAGCTTAAGGGGTGGCATGTGCAATATAACATAGTTTCCAGGGAGACCCTGCTGGCTGCCAAGAAGGATCCTGAAAAATACCGCGATCTGGTGGTGAGGATAGCCGGATATTCTGCATTTTTTACTACTTTATCTCCCGATACTCAGGATGACATTATAGCACGCACCGAACATACCTTAAACCCTTAAGCTTTTTCCCATGTCTGGAGTACTTTGTGGAGTCGATATCGGGGGAACCAAGTGTTCCATTGCCCTCATTGATGAAGAAGGAAAGATCCTGGACAAGATATACACATGTGCCCATGTGGAAGAGGGTGAAAGGGGCATGGTCGATATGGTGGCCGGTCATGTGAAGGAACTCCTGCAACGCAACCAGGTAAAACAATCCGATCTTCCCGCTATAGGTGTGGGATGTGCGGGTCATATCCGCCACAGTGACGGGGTAATTATCACCACCTCCAACCTGGAGGGATTCAACAACTATCCCTTGCGTGAAAAACTGCAGTCCCATTTCGAGATTCCTGTGGTCCTTGATAATGATGCCAACGCCCAGGCCTATGGGGAATATAAGTTCGGTGCCGGTCGGGGTTACAACGATATGATCTTTGTGACCATCAGTACAGGGATTGGAGCGGGAATTGTAATTAATGGGAAGCTCTACCGGGGAATGACAGGTACAGCTGGTGAATTTGGTCATACCATTGTGGAGCCTGCCAGCGAGCTTGTATGTAACTGCGGAAACCGTGGTTGTATTATGGCCCTCGCCTGTGGGATGGCACTCCCCTACATGTTCGAAAAGAAATTGAAGGAGGGCATAAAAACCAAACTGAAGATGCCTCCCAACTTCAATATCTCAAAAATCAACGGGCAGACTCTTAAAAAGGGACTTGATATGGATGACCCCCTTTCCAAAGCGGTGATCTCAGACAGTGCCTACTATGTGGGGATCGGACTATATAACCTGTTTCAAACCCTTAATCCGCCTCTGATTGTGCTGGGTGGAGGGCTAACCAATTGGGGAGAATTTTACCTGGATAAGATTAAGGAGACCTTCTATGAACTGGCAGGAAATATGATCCACGATCCCATAGAGATCACTCTCTCAAAGATTATTGGTGACGCCGGCGTGATTGGGGCCGCTGCCCTAAGCCTGGAGCAAGATGCTGAATGAACGACAAAACAGGATCCTTGAGATTCTTGGAGAAGATAACCGTACCTCGGTAAATGAGCTGTCCAGACGGCTGGATGTATCTTCCGTAACCATCCGCCAGGATTTGAATTTCCTGGAGGCTGAAGGATTGTTAAGACGCGTTCATGGTGGTGCGGTACTGAAGGATGGAGATGACCTGGATAATCGTCTGGGCAAGAATTATGAAAAGAAGCTCAGGATTGCTAGGAAACTGGCATCCCTGGTCAATGAAGGAGAGACCATCCTTATCGAGTCAGGATCTGCCAATGTATTACTTGCCCGGGAACTGGTAAAGATCAAGAAGGTCACCATCATGACCACCAATATCTATATTGCACGCCAATTCAGAAAGAATACCCAGGCCAATATTGTGATCCTGGGTGGCATCTACCAGCACGACAGCGAAACCCTGGTGGGTAAAATTACCAAAGCATGTATCGATCAGATCAACATCCACAAAGCCTTTATTGGGATCGATGGTTATACCAGGGAAGATGGCTTTACCTTGCGTGATATGTTCAGGGCCGAGATATCCAGTCATATCATTCGTAAGGCAAAGGATGTATTTGTGGTATCTGACTCCAGTAAATTTGGATGCACCGGATTGATAAGCATTTGTCAACTAACAGACATTCAACATATTGCCACAAACGTTGACCTGGATCCTGTTTACCAGGATGAATTCAGGAAAGCAGGGATCGATCTGATCCTTGCCTAGTACTCAGCTATTATTCTTAAACCCTGAGGAAGATTTTCTTTTTGTACAGGAAGAGCATCAGGCCCCATTGCAAAACGAGTACGCCAATGGCGATAAAAAGAGTCCCCCATTGTTCATTGATATGAACGGATGTCCAGTTGAGAAAGAAGCGACTGATATCATGGAAATCAATAATTCTGGATCCCATATAAATAGTAATCGAATTCATTCCAAACACTATGAAGAACAGGGTCCAGTTCTTAGATCCCTTCACATCAATCACATAGTAAAAGAGAGCAAGCAATAAGGCACTTACACCGGCTGCCATCAGTACATATGATACGGTCCACATCTTTTTGATGATGGGATAGAAGGGACTCAGTGCGAGGGATATTGCAATGGCACCTACGCCTGCAAGTGTGATATACAGAGCCTTTTTAGAAGGTGCAGACTTACCACTTCGAATAATATATCCAGCAAGAGCTCCCATTAGAGTAATGGTGACAGCTGAGACAATGCATAAGACGCCTTCCGGGTCGAAAACTTTACCATGAAGTCGTCCTGGAATCAGGAGCTGGTCCAGCCAGGCATTGATGGAAGTTGCTGGTTCAAATGTACCTGCCCCGTGGCCGGGTACCGGTACAAATAATTGCAAAACAGCTACCCCTGCCATGATGCCCAGAAGCCAGTAAACAGTTCCTTTTATACTTTTGGAATACAGGCAGACAAGTGCAGCAAAAAAGTATCCGAAACCAATCTGGGAAAGTACACTGACATAACGAAAATTGGTAAATCCTCTGCTTAATATACCATTGTAAAGGAGTCCAAGCCCTATCAGCGCAAGTAGGCGAATAAAGATTTTCTTCAGTAATATGGATTTTGCAACCCCCTTTTCAAGCTTTGAATTAATGGCATAGGGTATGGCCACACCACTGACAAACATAAACAGGGGGAAAATCAGGTCGTAGAAGCGAAAACCTTCCCATTCCACATGATGCTGCTGAGTGGCAAGTGCTTCCATCCAGTTCCACCCGGTAAGCTCTGCAAGTGCAATGATGATGGCGCCTCCTCCCACGAGCATGGCCATATCAAAACCCCGCAGGGTATCAAGTGATTGAAGTCTTTCTTTGGTTCCGGTACGGACGGATTGTGAAGCCTTTTCTTGTGTCATAGTAGTTTAGTTGGATCTACTAAGATATATGAAAATGACATCCGTACAACTATTCTTTGAAGGACTAGTTGACCGAAATTAAGTTTGGGCACAACGAATCAGATCCATCACCAGGCATGAACTCTCACGCTCACAACGTGCATGAACCCATTTGAGTAGCATGGATCCAAATTTTTGTCCCAGGAAGAATCCACCTACCAGTAAAACGTAGGTATACCAGCCAAATCCTACTCCTGAAAGAATCCTTAAAGCAACAATGAAGGGTACCGATATATGAATAGCCAGGAACCACTGGGTTGAGAAGCGTTTGACATTGGCCCTCCAGTACCCGAAAGGAATATTCAGGATAAATACAAGGATAGAGATGATGATAAGTGTTCTCATGGTGATGCTTCAAAGATATCAAACTATTCTGGTATAGCAGGAATGTTCCAGAACGGCAGACTATCCAGCACTACATTTGAACCAATCTCCCGGAAATAGAGCGCCTCTTCCAGATCCAGCCCTGCTGTATATGAATTGGAGATACTGCTCTTCTGAAAAATGCTTGAAAAGAGGACGCAGGCCATCAGGTAGGATCCCTTCATTGTAGGGTGGTTCCAGTCCGTAAAATGTAAGTAATGAAGGGGATAATTTTTGTCTGAGAGCACCCTGGACCAGGCAGTGCCAACCGGAGCAACCTGAAATCCCATTTTTTCTGAATATTCCATCGTGTTACTGGTAATTTTTTGCTGCATCTCATCATAACTGTCACTCCATCCCTTCTTCCAGGTCATTCCATCTTCAAAGGCCCAGGGCAGGCAATAAATAGTTCTGGAATTCGGATTGTTTCGTTCAATATCCTTCATCAGAGATTTCATGGCAGGATAAAACGGATGTTGCATTATGCTGTCGGGGTATGCCATAACAGAACCAACACCCTGTAAAACTACGTAATCCCACTTGTTAGATTTGATCTTTGCGCGGGTAACTGAGTTCTCTGCATGATCTGAAAGAAACAGGCCCGAAGGCATATGTTGATCTATATATACCTCCTTACCATCCTGTTTTGAAAGTTGAAAGAAGATCTCCGGCAGATTGTTGTAATTGAAATAGCTGCTGCCAATAAACAGAATCTTTACAGGCTCCTGAGAGGACGAAGGCTGGGAGCATGCTATAAACAACGTGATCGCAAGGGTCAGGATAAGGGCAGGATGGGGTGTATATCGCATTACTAAGCTGTTGCCGGCAGGCTTTAGAGATCAGCGTCTGTTTTTTTTCTTCTTCTTTCGATTTTTTTGAAAGGCCTCTTCCTGGTCTATCAAAGATTGCCAGTCGGTCTCTTCATTCTCTTTGGAGGATTCAATGGTATCCT
>JAUVIT010000042.1 GCA_030592605.1 Bacteroidota bacterium | reverse complement strand
GCTTACGGACCATCCGCTTGCTGGCCATAATCTTTCCTGTGCTCTGGACAATTGCATTTCTGCTTATTAAGTTGCCCGTGCTAATGGTGACCATTGGAGGGATCGCCACCTTTGTGATGCTTTTTATCGTGGTGATCGCGGGGATCTGGTTCAGGTTCAATTCGGACGTAAAGGTGGTTCCACCGGGTAGAATCTACAAATTCTTCCTTATTATCAGCTGTGTAGCCATCTTTATGGTTGGGATCTACGGGATCCTGAAGTTGTTCTGAGTCTTAGAGAACAAACAGAACAGAGGCAGGTGCTGGAAGTTTAAGCATGCCTGCGGTTTCAGAGAGCATGCCGCTTTCCGAATCGATATGGTAGAGCCTGATCTCATCGGAGCGTTCGCCGGCTACCAGCATGTATTTACCTGAAGGATCCACATTAAAATCCCTGGGCCAGTTGGGAACCTGCTCCATCACCTGTATGCGGCTGACAGACCCATCCTTGTTGATCTCAAATGTGGTGATACAACTATTCTCGCCCCGTGTGGAAGCGTATACATACCTGCCATTGGGGTGTACCCTCACAGCTGCCGGATATTTCATCCCCTCATGTGCTGCTTCTACAGTGCTAAGAGTGTTCAATTCAGTGATGGTTCCATCTGCACTGTTGTAGCTGCAGGCGGTAAGAGTAGAATTCAATTCATTAACAATATAGAGGGATAAGCCATCGGGATGAAAAGCCAGGTGGCGGGGACCAGCTTCCGGGGCCAGTTCAAAGAAAGCCTGGGCCGGATTTGGACTAAGGACTCCGTTTTCAGTATCGAAAGCATAAATCATCACCTTATTCGCTCCCAGGTCGGGTACCAACAAGAAGTTTTGGCCGGGATCAAGCATCACCTGGTGAGCATGGGGGCCATTCTGCCGGCTCCCTGCAATCCCTGCTCCCTCTGCAATTACAACGCCAGAAGCAGGAGCAATCTCCCCATTCTCATTCACGGGAAGTGCTGTAGCATGCCCGCTGCCATAGTTGGCGGCAAAGATATAATCACCTAAGTCACTGCAATGGATATGACAGATACCTGAGCCCTCGCTGGATTGACTGTTTATTGCTTCCAGGGCCAGTGTACCGGGTTCGACGGCAAAAGAGCTGACTGTGGAATGTCCGGTCTCCTGATTCCAGGGATCCTGGTTGATGGCAAAAAGATATTCCCCCCCTGTTGAAAGATCCAGGTAGGAGGCAGCTCTGGCACCTGCAAAAGAGTCAAGTACCACAAAGGCCCCATCAGCAGGATTCAGTTCGCAAAGGTAGATGGAGTGGGAGAGTTCTCCATTGGACGATCCCACATAAAATTTGATAGTTTCAGCAGGTTCTGTTGTTCCTGCACAGCTAAATAGTGCCATAGTTGAAAATGCCACAAGGCTTGTTTTAATAATTGAACTAATCTTTTTCATATCCCTAATTTATTAACTTTTAAGCTACAAAAATATTAACCTTTCCAGGTACCTTCTATCTCTTCCAGGCTCTTCCCTTTGGTCTCAGGTACCATTCTGATCACAAACCAGGCTGCAAGTAAACCCATGAGGCCATAGATCCAGTAGGAGAAACCATGGCTGAAGAGTCTTGTGAGAAGAGAGCTTTCATTCATAATAGGGAAGGTCCAGGATATGATCAGGTTGGCAATCCACATGGTGGCTACTGCAATTGACATGGCCCCCTTGATGCTATTGGGAAAAATTTCCGAAAGCAGTACCCAGGTCACCGGTCCCCAACTCATGGCAAACGCAGCTGTGTATGAAAGCATAAAAATCAATGCGACAAATCCGATTTTTCCAAAGAAGAAAGAGAAACCAAGGGCCAGCATGCTAATTCCCATGGCAATGGCACCAAAGATCATCAGGGGTTTTCTGCCGAAACGGTCCACCGTAAAGATGGCAACCACGGTAAAGGTGAGGTTCACCAATCCAACCACGATGGTCTGAAGCAATGATGAGTCGTTCCCGGCCCCCATACTCCTGAATATATCGCCAGCATAGTAGAGCACCACGTTGATACCAACAAACTGCTGGAATACCGAAAGTAAAATTCCCACAACAATAACCCAAGCACCAAAGGAAAGCCAGGGGGCCCGGTTCTCCACGAGCGAAGCCTTGATATCAGAGAGTACACTATCGGCAGAGGTGGGATTGATTCTCTTGAGTAGCTGAAGCGCCTTATTCTCCTGCTTTTTCAGTACCAGGTAGCGGGGCGATTCAGGAATAAAAAAGAGCATCAGCAGGAAGAGCATTGCCGGTATGGTTTCCTATCCAAACATCCATCTCCATCCAGTTGCATTGATCCATTCGGGGGCTCTGCCCCGGGCGATGAAGTAATTTACAAAGTAGACCACCACCATGCCAAATATAATGGCAAACTGGTTCCATGAAACAAGCTTGCCCCGGATATTTGCAGGAGCAATCTCAGCAATATACATGGGCGAGAGCATGGATGCCAGTCCCACGCCAATACCTCCCAGTATCCTGTAGAAGATAAAGGAGCTGATGGTGGAGAGTCCCATGAAGTTAAACTGCTCTGGCATGGCCGACCCCAGTGCAGAGATCAGGAAGAGAATGGCAGCGAGGATTAAACCTCGCTTTCTTCCCAAACTCTGTCCGATATATCCACCCAGCGATCCTCCAATGATACATCCTACCAGTGCACTGGAGATTGTAAAGCCCTTGATGGAGTTCCCCAGCGATTCAGTGAGCACATTCTCTCCCCTGAGAAAGCTTAAGTAGAGTAGGAAGAGTCCGATTCCCCACAAGAACACGCTGATTACTACTGCTTTGCCATTTTTGAAAAGCCTGAGAATAAAGCTGGTGATAAAGGCAAAAATAATGACAAGGCAGATGCTGACGATTACTTTGAACTGAATAATAGTGGCAGATGCAAGTACGGGATCAGCCTCAAGAGGTGTTATAAAAAATTGTCTCAGGGCTTCGGTGGCACCATTTATCACTGCAGTATCGTACCCGAAAAGGAGACCTCCAAGTGTGGCCACCAGTGTCAGTGCAAAAATTACTGGAGGTATTGAGCGGGACTGTGGGTCTCTTGACATTCTCTCTATTTAATATACAGGTTAATGATTGATTCGTAGAGCTCCTGCTTTCCGGAGATTTGCCGGGGTTCTCCATTGGCTTTAGCAAGGGCGCTCAGCTGTTCCAGGTTCAACTCTCCCTTCTCAAACTTCGCACCGTCGCCACTGTCAAAGGACTTATATCGTTCTGCTCTCATCTTTTTGAAAGCACTTTTCTCAAGCATTTCCAGGGTGATCTCAAAGGCCCTGGCAAAAACATCCATACCTGTAATATGGGCTATAAAGATGTCCTCCATATCGGTGCTGTTGCGCCTTGTTTTAGCATCGAAGTTGATTCCTCCAGTGGTAAATCCACCTGCCTCCACAATGGGAAGCATCGATTCGACCAGCTCGTAGAGATTCACCGGAAACTGGTCCGTATCCCATCCATTCTGGTAATCTCCTCTGTTGGCATCGATGGAGCAGAAGAGCCCGTTATCCACGGCCACCTGAAGCTCATGCTGAAAAGTATGCCCTGCCAGGGTGGCATGGTTCACCTCAATATTCATCTTGAAATCGCCGGCCAGACCATATTTCTGAAGGAATCCGATCACTGTGGCGGTATCGAAATCATACTGGTGCTTGGTAGGTTCCATGGGTTTGGGCTCAATAAGGAAGGGCCCTGTAAATCCTTTGCCGCGTGCATAGTCCTTGGCCATATGAAGGAATTTGGCCAGGTGCTCCTGCTCACGCTTCATATCGGTATTTAGCAGCGACATATAGCCTTCGCGACCTCCCCAGAATACATAGTTCTCACCGCCCAGTGCAATGGTGGCATCCAGAGCATTTTTCACCTGTGTGGCTGCCCAGGGAAGCACATTGAAATCCGGATTGGTGGAGGCTCCATTCATATAGCGTGGATTTGAAAAGACATTGGCAGTACCCCACAGGAGTTTGACCCCCGAGTCGGATTGCTTTTGCTTTGCATACTCCACCATGGTATGCATATTACTCTCATATTCATTTATCGAGCTGCCTTCAGATACAACATCGATATCATGAAAACAGTAGTAAGGTGTTCCAATTTTTGTAAAGAATTCAAAGGCGGCATCCATCTTATTTTTGGCGCGATCAATAGCCGTACTGCCGCTGGCCCATGGGAATAGCTGGGTTCCAGGTCCGAAGGGATCCTCTCCGGTTCCACAGAAGGTGTGCCAGTAGGCCACTGCAAAACGCAGATGTTCTTTCATGGTTTTTCCCGCGATCACTTTGTTTTCATCATAGAATTTAAAGGCCAGCGGATTGTCCGATTCCCTGCCATCGAATTTGATTTTCCCTAAGCCCGGAAAATACTCCTTCTTACCTAATAAGTAGTCCATTTTATATTGTTTTATAGTTTATATTAATACTGTCTTCTATCCCGAAATACAATTATCAAGGGCCGCTGTCCACTGCCTGTAAGCCTCATTATACTTTTCGGGCTCTTTATTTGTGGGCTCTACAACCATCCTTCTATGAAGGTTCTCAAAGGCTTCCTCAAAGGAGCCGAAGATTCCTGATCCAATTCCGGCCCCATTGGCTGCTCCAATGGAACCATCTGTATCATAAAGCTCAAGGGTGGCACCCGAAATTTCTACCAAAGTTTCCCGGAATATCCGACTAAGGAACATATTGGCCCATCCTGCCCTGATCACTGTGGGATTTATCCCGGTCTCTTTCAGAATTTCCATTCCATAGTGCATGGCAAATGCTACACCCTCCTGGGCAGCGCGTACCAGGTGGGCGTTGTTATGTATATTGAAATTTATATTTTTAACCGTTGCTCCCACATCCTTATTCCCTAACATACGTTCGGCCCCGTTACCAAAGGGTAACATAAGCAGTCCGTCCGAGCCTACTGGAGCCTCCATGGCCAGGTCGTTCAGGGCCGGGTAGTTCATCTCCCTCTGTGCCAGATGCTGTCTGAGCCAGGAGTACTGGATACCGGTTCCATTGATACAAAGTAATACACCCAGCCTGTTGAGTTCAGGACTGTGGTTAACGTGGGCAAAGGTATTGACCCGGCTCAGGGGATCATATCTTACCTCATCGCTTACCCCATAAACCACCCCTGATGTTCCTGCGGTGGCTGCTATCTCCCCGGGATTTAATACATTCAGTGAAAATGCATTGTTGGGTTGGTCGCCTGCACGGTAGGCAATCCGGATTCCGGGAACCAGCCCAAGTTCCTCATCAGCGCTTGTGGAAAGACGCCCCTGCTCCGAAAATGTTGGAACAATATCGGGCACCAGGTCTTGGTGAATGCCATAATACTCCAACAGGAAGTCAGCCAGTGAATTCTCCTGGAAATCCCACATGATTCCTTCAGACAGTCCAGATATGGTGGTATTGATTTCTCCCGTCAGTTTCATGGCAATATAGTCGCCCGGCAGCATAAATTTATATGCCTTCTCGTAGATCTCCGGCTCATTCATAATGACCCAGCTTAGCTTGGAGGCAGTGAAGTTCCCGGGGGAATTCAGCAGGTGGGAAAGACAGCGATCCTGACCAATTTTTTCCATGGCATGATCACCATGGGATATCGCCCGGGAGTCGCACCAGATGATGGACGATCTGAGCAAGTTATAATCTTTGTCCACCAGCACAAGTCCATGCATCTGGTAGGCGATACCAATGGATTTAATGGAGGATGGATCTATCTCAGCAGACTGCATTACATCATTGGTGGCAAGCATAAGGTTGCTCCACCATTGATCCGGGTCCTGCTCGGCCCAACCAGGTTTGGGGGCAGCAATCTTCATCTCTTTTTTGGGGTAGAAAGCCGAAGCAACGGCCCGGCCCGATTCTGCATTGATCAGGCTGGCTTTTACCGAAGAACTTCCTACGTCATATCCAAGTAAATACATATGGAAAAAGTTAGTAAGTTATAATATTAGTAAGTTAATAATCAAAATATTAGAAATTGAATCCAAGGGATTCCTTTTTATATTTTTCGTATATGTTTCTATCAAATCGATAGTAGTATGCGGGTTTGTGGGCCACCCCTCTCTGCTTCTCCTCCAGCTGGACCATATAAGTTGATTTCAGGATTTTCTTTCTGAAATTCCGGTTGTCCAGGGTACAGTCCAGGATCATCTCATAGAGGGTCTGCAATTCCCTGATGGTAATCTTCTCCGGGAGCAATTCAAATCCTATGGGTTCGTTTCGTAATGTAAGCTGCAGGTGTGCCAGTCCATTGCTAATAATGGTGGCATGATCAAAGGCAAGATCGGGCACCTGTTTAACATCAATCCATGTCGCATTATTCTTGATGGCAAAATCGCTGTTGGTATCAGTTATATTGATCAGGGAGTAGTAAGCTGCCGTAACTACACGTTGAATCTTATGTCCGCTTGTTTCATTCAGCCATGCGATATCCATACTTTTTGAGATTCGGTCGGGCATGCCAAAAAAAGCAAACTGTTGAAGGTAGATATCTTTCAAGCCCGTTAGCTCCTTAAGTGTCCTGGAAGCGGCCAGGTCCAGATCCTCATTTATGGCAATAAAGTCGCCCGGAAGCTTATGATCATTGCTGAGTCTGCCCGATGAGTTAGTATATGCTCTCTTGATTAGCAAGACTTTCAACTGATTGGTACTGAATCCGAAGATCACACAGTCGACCGAAATATGAGGATTGATGTTCCTGCCGGGCAGATTCATGCTGGCTAAATTAGGAAAGATTAAAGTCAAAAGCAAAGTTAACGTAAAAAATACGCTAACTAAAAATTAATTCATTAACAGATTGGGTAGCCAGAGGCTCAGGGAAGGGATGAAGGTAACCAGCATCAGTACCACTATCATAACAATAAACATGGGCAACAGGGGTTTTATCACCTTTTCAATTTTCAGGTTAGCCACACTACATCCAATGAATAATACTGAGCCAACAGGAGGGGTACAGAGCCCCACACAAAGGTTCAGCACCATAATGATCCCAAAATGGATGGGATCCATGCCCAGCTGGACAGATACAATGGGAAGGAAGATTGGGGTGAAGATCAGAACGGCCGGAGTCATATCCATAAATATTCCCACAAAGAGCAGGATAAAATTGATAACCAGCAGGATTACCACAGGATTATCGCTGAGGCTAAGCAGGCCGGTGCTGACATTCTGGGGGATGTTTTCGTAGGACATGATCCATGACATCCCGATGCTGGTGGCTACCAGGAGCAGGACGATGCAGGTGGTCCGGATCGATTTCAGAATAATGGCAGGAAGGTCTTTTATGGTAATCTCCTTATAGATCAGTGCCAGGATCAGAGCATATAAAACAGCCACAGCCGATGCTTCTGTGGCGGTGAAATAACCTGCCACGATTCCTCCGATCACAATGATCAGCATAAGCAGGGAGGGCAGGGCATCTATAAATTTTTTAAAAGCGAATTTGAAGAACTCCCAGTTGGTGGCCGATTTGTAAACCGAGTAGCCCAGGAAGAGTCCCAGCAATCCGTACATCACTCCCTTAAAAGCCGGGGCAGAGGCTCCGTGTACCACTTTCAACCCGATACCGGCACCAATCAGAACTGCGGTGATCAGCAATAGTTTTCCCAGTAATTTTGCCAGTCCTTTGACTCCCCGATTCTTCAGTACCATCATGGACATGGCTACCAGCATAATTCCAACACCTGTGAGAATTCCGGGAACGTATCCTGCCAGGAAAAGTGCCGTAATGGATACACCTCCGCTGGCCAGCGAAAAGATGATCAGGATATTACTGGGAGGAATGGTCAAACCGGTGGTTGCCGATGTGATATTGACTGCAGCACTGAAATTCTCATCATAGCCCTCTTTTTTCATTTCAGGCCCCATGATACTTCCAATGGCCGATGTGGCAGCTGCTGCAGAACCAGAGATGGCTCCAAAAAGCATATTGGCAATTACATTTACAAAGGCCAGTCCGGCTGGAAGCCTGCCAACCAGCACCCTTGCAAAATTGATTAGTCGCATGGCAATTCCCCCGCTGTTCATTATTCCTCCTGCCAGTACAAAGAAGGGAATGGCAAGCAGGGCAAAGCTATCCAGTCCGGTGGCCATACGCTGCGCAAAGGTGGTTAGTGCGGGCATGGTATCGATGGACATCAGCATGGTCAGAATCCCGGAGATTCCAATACTAAAGGCGATGGGTACACCAATCACCAGGAGGATTATAAAACTGAGGACGAGAATCAGAACTTCCATACTATTTGGAATTTTTTACTTTGAGAATGTGCAGCACTTCGTAATAAATGATAATCAGTCCGCTGATGGGAAGGACACTATAGACGTAACCCAGTGGAAGCTGGAGGGCTGCCGATTTAACCTGTAGTACAAAACGGGTGTACACCAGTACCGCACCACCGATTACCATCACAGAGAGCGCAAACAAAAGGATGAGTGAATGTATGATAATTTGCAAGATACGCTGCCTGGCTGGAGGACTTTTCTGAACCAGGATATCTATGGCCAGGTGCTCTTTTCTTCCTGCTACATAGGCGGCACCCAGAACGCCCACCCAGATAAGCAGGTAACCAGCCAGCTCATCGGTAAAGGAAGAGGGGGAGGAGAGGAGGTAACGGCTGAATACCTGCCACAGTACATCCACCACCAGTACCGACATCAGGATTACCAGGAACAACTCCAATACCTTGTTTAGGCTCTTCTGAAATTTCATATTTTCTATTTTACTTCTCTGATTCTTGTGATCAGATCAAATAACTTTTCGTTTTCCCGGTACGACTCTAGTAATTCTTCGACCTTTTCGGCAAAAGGTTCCTTATCGGGATAGTTGATTTCCACCCCGGACTCCTGTACGATCCGCAATGACTCCTTTTCGGATTCAGCCCACAATTTTCGCTCAACTACCACAGATTCATCTGCAGCCTGTTGCAAGTACTCTTTTTCCTGGTCGGTAAGTTTTTTCCAAACTTTCTGACTGATAATCAGTACATCGGGAACCATGGTGTGCTCGTTTAAACTGTAGTATTTACAGACTTCGTAGTGGTGACTGGTATAGAAACTGGGTGGATTATTCTCTGCTCCGTCCACCACACCACTTTGCAGGGCCGTGTAGAGTTCTCCCCAGGAGATAGGAGTAGGGGAGCCCCCCTGAGCCTTTACCATCTCCATGGCTGTGATACTTTTCATTACCCTTATTTTCATTCCCTTCAGGTCGTCCGGATGAGTGATTGGCCTGTCGATGGTATAGAAACTCCGACTTCCGGCATCATAGAAACAAAGTCCCCTGATCCAGAAGGGCTCGGTACTCAGGAGCAGTTCATCTCCTATTTCGCCGTCCAGTACACTGAAAGAGTGCTCCTTGGACCTGAATATATAGGGCAGTCCAAGTACCTTGAACTCTTCGGTAAAACTCTCCATGACGGCAGCAGACACCTTGGTGATGGCCAGACTTCCTATCTGAAGCAGCTCCACGCATTGCTGCTCGGAACCAAGTTGACCACTGGGGTAAATATCGATAGTAAGTTCGCCGTTTGAGATTTCCTTGCACCGGTCGGCCATATG
>JAUVIT010000096.1 GCA_030592605.1 Bacteroidota bacterium | reverse complement strand
GCTCGATGCGCCTCAATTGACCCAGAGAGCAAATGACGATTATAAAATGACCTATAACGCCTATGTGACCTATGATAAGCAGCTTGGTGGTAGTGGTCTGAAAATTATGGCCGGTACCGAAAGTCAGAAGGGACTTAACAATTGGATGTATGCTTTCAGGAAGAATTATGTATCCAGTGAAATTGAAGAATTGTTTGCCGGAGCCACGGACCAGTACATGGCCAATGACGGTTCCGCATCACAGTTTGCCCGCCGATCTTACTTTGGCCGGCTTAATTACAACTACAATCAGAAATATCTGGCGGAGTTTGTATTGCGTTACGACGGCTCTTATATGTTTGATGATGCCTGGGGTTTCTTCCCCGGTATTTCCGCGGGATGGCGCATTGTAGATGAAAGTTTCTGGAGTGATAACATCTCTTTCTTCGACGATTTCAAAATCCGAGCGTCCTGGGGACAGACCGGAAACGACAGGATTTTTTACGATGGCCAATTGCAGGATTACAAATACCTGACCCTGTATGGATTTGTTAACAACAGATCTTATGTATTCGGACAGAGTATAGATAACAAGCTGCTCTATGAACAGGCGGTCCCCAACCCGGAGGTGACCTGGGAGGTGGCCAACCAGTTTAATGTTGGTTTCAACACCGCATTTCTGAATAACCATATGACTCTGGAGGCAGATTACTTCCATAACCTGAGGACCAATATCCTATGGAGACGCAATGCATCAGTTCCAGCCAGTGCTGGCCTGAGCTTACCTCCTGAAAATATCGGTGAGGTACTTAACCAGGGATTTGAATTTGTTCTTGGATATAGCGGAGGATCATCAGATGGTCTGAGATATAGTATTTCGGTGAATGGTAGTTATGCCCAGAATGAGATTCTGTTCTGGGACGAAACTCCCGGCATTCCTGATTACCAGCAATCCACCGGACAACCCATGGGAGCAGCGCTCTATTATGAATCTATCGGTATATTTGAGACACAGGCTGATGTGGATGCCTATCCACATTGGGCAGGAGCCCAACCGGGCGATGTCATTTTTAAAGATGTAAATGAGGATGGGGTCATTGACGGCCTGGACAGAGTGAGGCAGGATAAAAGCGGACTCCCATTCTTTACAGGAGGATTGTCAGGAAACCTTTACTGGAAAAATCTTGACTTCTCTATACTGTTCCAGGGAGTTACAGGGGCCGTTGCCTATATAAGTCCGGAATCCGGAGAGATAGGAAACTACTATAATGATTACGCAGTAAACAGATGGACACCCACCAATCCAAGCTCCGAGTATCCGAGGGCATGGAACCGGGACAATGAGTACTGGAGAAGCCAGGGTAACACCTTCTGGCTCCACAATACCAACTATCTCAGACTGAAGAACATGGAGATTGGATACAGTCTGCCAACCAAGGCTGTGAATGCCATGGGCATTGAGGCATTCCGTATCTATGCCAACGGATTGAATCTGTTCACCCTCTCACCAGAGAAATTGATCGATCCCGAGCTTACCTCCGGACAAGCCTATCCCTTGCAACGGATTATTAATCTTGGACTGACCATAACCTTTTAATCACTCAGACTATGAAACAGATACTTAAAATAATTACCGTTTTTCTGATAGTGAGTCTGACTACTTCATGCTCAAAAGAATTTCTGGAGCTTGATCCATTATCAGATTATTCAGACGCAGCAGTCTGGAATGACCCTGCCTTGATAGAGACCTTTGTAAATAATATATACAGGAACGCACTTGGCTTTCCCTTCTCTATTGAGAGACTTTCTGATTATTCAGATGAGTCCCACTTTACTCCCGATTGGGATGTGACTAACTTTAACAAATGCCTGATGACCTCTGATGGTCTTATGGGTTGGGAAGTAAGCTGGGCAACGCCCCATACGCTTCATTTCCGGTGGGCTCCGCTTTACAGCAATGTAAGGGCTTGCAATATCTTTTTTGAAAAGACAGTGGGTGTTGATTTCGGGGAAGATCAGGTTAAGGTCGACAGAATGGTCGGGGAGGTGCATTTCCTTCGTGCTTACACCTATCATTACCTTGCAGCACTCTATGGAGGAGTTCCACTTATTACTGAACCCTATGGCTTGAGTGATGAATTTGAGGTAGCCAGGAACAGCTACGAGGAGACGGTTAATTTCATTGTGGCAGATCTTGATTTGGCTGCCGGAATGCTTCATAATGCTGCCGAATTGGATCCTGGAGGATTAAGTGGTAATAATGCCGGGAGAGCTACGGAAGGAGCTGCTTTGCACATGAAGGCAAGAACTCTGCTTTATGCAGCCAGTGATCTGCATCATATGCAGTCGAGCTATGCGCCCGGGTTTAGCAATCCCGAGCTGCTTGGCTACACCGGAGGCGGCCAGGCTGCAAGATGGCAGGCTGCCAGGGATGCTGCCGAAGATGTCATGACTCTAGGCTATTCATTGGTCAATCCCGATCCTGCTCCGACTGATGACATTGCCCAGAATTTTATCGACTACTTTATATCTTATGGGTATGAAAGTGAGGATATCCTTTTGCAGTATTATACTCCCAAAACCAATGAAAATTGGGACGGTTATAACCCGGCACTCTACTGCGGACCAAACGGCTACCACAACTGGGGTAATAACGTTCCCCTTGGCGAACTGGTGGATGAGTACGAGATGACAGACGGTTCCAGTTTTGACTGGGACAATCCTGTACATAAGGCCTCTCCATATACAGATCGTGAGGCAAGGTTCTATGCCACAATTCTTTATGAAGGAGCCAGCTGGAGGGACCGTCCTTCGGATGTTCAGGGTATTGATCCCTGGAACAAGATTCAGGTTGGTCATGTTTACGATATGGCCGGTGAGCTTATCGTACCAGGAGTGGATACCCGCAGTGGTCCCATCGAGGACTGGAACGGAGGAAAATCCGGTTACTATGTGAAAAAGTTTGTGGATCCTTCGATTGATCCACAGTATGTAAAACAGGATGTACCATTCCGCCATTTTCGCTATGCAGAAGTACTTTTGAATTATGCAGAAGCTTGCATAGAGCTGGGGGGACAGGATGCTGAAGCACTTAATGCCATCAATCTGATTCGAAGACGTGCCGGACAACCTGATATTGTAGCCACCGGAGATGCTTTGCGCCAGGCCTATCGTCATGAACGCCGGGTCGAAATGGCTTACGAGGATCAGCGGTTCTGGGATGTAAGGCGATGGATAATCGGCCCTGATGCCTACCATCAAACCCACCGGGTTGATGTAAGGTATGAAACAGATCAGGCCGCAACCAACTATCGTCAGCCAGATGGATCCACCTGGGGTGATCCCATTTTTTCAGAAGCTGAGCTGGGCGGTGATGCACGGGCCTGGTTGGATAAGGCTTATTTCTTTCCCATCATGAGGGATGAAATGAATAAAAACACTATGCTTGTTCAGAATCCAGGTTATTAAAATCTGAAAAGCTAAGGATATAAGGCCATCCAATCAGTGTGCAGACACTGGAAGGATGGCCTTTATTCTCCATAAATGGATAAGAAAATTCTCACGGTAAGTTTGCTCGTAATCTGCTTTACGTTGGTGGGCTGCCGGGAAAATGTACCCGATCTTTTTGAGAAGCAGAAATTCAACAATGATTGGTTGTACTTTCGGGTTGAAGACGAAGCTTCTGACGAACAGTTTCTTCATCCGGATTTCGACGATTCCGGGTGGGAACCAGTAAGGATTCCACATACACCCAGGCTTGAACCTCTGCTTGTTAATGATCAGTGGCAGGGGACCTGCTGGTACCGAAAGAAATTCAAGCTTCCTGCTGAGCTGAAGCAAAGAAAGCTTTATATCAGTTTTGAAGGGGCCATGAATGTGGCGGATGTCTGGATCAATGATATCCATAAAATAAAGCATCTGGGAGGATACCTGCCTTTTGTAATTGAATTTTCGGATGAGGCCGACTGGCAGGGGATCAATCAGCTGGTGGTCAGGTTAGATAATACGGATAATCCTGTAACAGGCCCCAAGCCTCTGGAAATCCTTGATTTTTCTACCTATGGTGGGATCTATCGGAATGTCTGGATGTTTTCTAAAGCTCCATTGCACATAACGGATCCGGTTTTTGCTGCCAGAGAAGCAAGCGGGGGGGTATTTGTTAGCTTCCCGACAGTTTCGAAAACCAGTGCCACAGTAGCAGTGAAGACCCATGTAGTCAATGAGGACAGCAGGAGTGAAGCCTTCCAAATTACACACAGCCTCTACAGGGAAGAGAAGCTGATTCAAAAGTTTATGGGAGAACAGGTACTTCTCTCCCCCGGAGAGGATGCAAGCTATCTGAATGAACTGGAGGTGGAAGGGCCAGATCTATGGTCGCCACAGCATCCTAATTTGTATTTCCTTGAAACTGCAGTGATGCAGGGAGATAAGATCGTTGATCAGGAAACAAACCGGATTGGCATTAAATCCATGGCATTCAGGGATCAGGCTTTCTTTCTGAATGGGGAGCAGCTATTTCTTCGGGGGGTGAACCGGCACCAGGAATATCCCTTTGTAGGCTATGCTCTTTCTGACAATGCCCAGTATCGTGATGCAAAAAAGATCAAAGATGCCGGATTTGATTATGTTCGCTTGTCACATTATCCCCACTCAGATGCCTTTATGGATGCCTGCGATGAATTAGGCCTTCTGACCGTTGATGCCATCCTGGGATGGCAGTATTACAGCGACAGCTCTGAGTTCCATGCACATGTGTTCTCCACCGTCCGAAATATGATCCGACGCGATCGGAACCATGCTTCTGTGCTGGTCTGGGAGGTATCCTTGAACGAATCGTGGATGCCTGAGTTTTTTATTGACTCTTTGCACCAGATTGCCCACAGAGAATACCCGGGTGAACAGTGTTTCACGGCCGGATGGCAGGAGTACGGCTATGATATTTACCTGCAGGCACGTCAACACCGTGTGGGCCGACAGCATCATCCTGTCCGCAAGCCCTATGTGGTTTCGGAATATGGAGACTGGGAATACTATGCCATGAATGCAGGCTTAAATCAGGATTCCTGGGGCGATCTTATCCAGGAAGAGCGGTCGAGCCGTCAACTACGTGGGAATGGACCTTTGCGCCTGCTGCAACAGGCAAGAAACATTCAGGAAGCGCACAATGATAATTTATCTACACCTGCCTTCGCCGATGGCTACTGGGTCATGTTCGATTATAACCGTGGCTACGCCGACGACCTGGAGGCCTCCGGCCTTATGGATATCTTCAGGATCCCGAAGCCTTCTTTCTATTTTTTCCAGAGTCAGCGTGATGCTTCGGATCCAAAGGGGAAACCAATGGTCCATTTGGCCAATACCCTTCCTGATAGTAATGGTGAGATCCGGGTTTTTAGTAATTGTGACGAAGTCGAATTATTATTGAATGGCGTCAGTGCCGGAAGGCAGTCGCCCGATCAGGATCAGTTCTCCGACAAGCTGGCGCATCCGCCTTTCACCTTCTCTGCTGCCTCATTTGATTCAGGTGAACTCAAAGCTCGGGCTTACCTGAATGGTGAACTGGCCTCAGAGCAAGTCCGGTATACCCCGGGGGAAGCTGGAAAGATCACACTTTCGGCCGACCTGAGTGGAAGAGATCTGCAGGCAGGCTCCAACGATCTGATTTTTATCTATGCAGCGGTGCTGGATAATGCGGGTACCGTTGTGCCGGATTCGGATCGGAAAATCACATTTGTCCTGGAAGGGGATGCCCGATTAATAGGTCCGAATCCTGCAACCACAGAGGCAGGAATTGCCACCATTTTACTGAAGGCAGGTACGATGCCTGGTTTATTAAAGATTAATGCCTCTTCAGGGGAACTATCCCATGAAAGCATACAAGTTGAGATGAAGGATGTCCACTAGTTGGATTTCGCGTTGTTGATTAGTTTAAGGGGGAGTTGAAGGCAGTGGTTCGGAAAGTCCGGACCGTTGTCTTCACTCTTTTTAAAATGGTATGTTCCGGGCATGCCCATTCATTTAAAAAGGGCTACATTTGAGAATAAGCCGCATGATTTTGAAGGATTGGTCCCATACATATAATCCGATTGCTATTAAAACATTACTCGGCATCCTTCTGTTTATCATCTCATTTCTCTGGTTCTTTTTCCCAGGCGAATATGTCCTGATCGCCAACCGGGACCTCAACCTTTTTCTGACTACCCCGGGGTACCTGGGATCATTTCTCGATCGTCCGGGTGGACTGCTTGAATATGCAGGAAGCTTTCTGAGCCAGTTTTATCGCTTTCGTGTCGCTGGCGCCCTGGTCCTGTCGGGGGTGATCACTTCTGCCTACTTTGTAACAGGGAGTATGGTAGTCCGGATTTCCGGTAAACATGAGCTGTTTGTCATCGGGATCTTAGCGGCTGTGCTATTGCTGGGAATGCATAATTATTATCCACATCAGCTCAGTCATACTCTGGGTTTTATTCTGGCCATGAGATTGGTAGTGGCTTCTCCCACGCAAAAAATTAGAAGAAGAAAGTTCCTGGCCATTTCTGTACCTCTAATCTACCTGGCCATTGGGGGATATGTATGGTTTTTTGGCCTTCTAATGATGGCAGAAGAGATTGTAAGAAACAGGAAAATAGATTTTGCTTCAGGACTACTTTCTGCAGTCTACCCGGCTATCATCATTTTTAGCGGGGCCAGACTGCTCTTTTTGGATCCCCTGGCAGAGCTTGCTGTCAAACCTTTGCCATTTGGAGAGGAGTATGGCAAATCTCCATGGCCCTACTTGTTTATTGGCTGGAT
>JAUVIT010000231.1 GCA_030592605.1 Bacteroidota bacterium | reverse complement strand
GAAGGAAGATCCTGGGATCTGATTGGTACCGATAGCCTGCTGGCACCCGGTCATTCCATTGAGAAGGCCTCCCTCTTGTTCGAAAAGATAGAGGACGAGCAGATTCAGCTGCAACTGGACAAGCTCAACAAGACCAAAGAAGAGAATGAGGAATCGGTATTGATAGCTCCACAGAAAGAGGAGATCACTTTTGAGGATTTTACACGAATGGACCTAAGAACCGGGACCATCCTGGAGGCTGAGAAAGTACCTAAAACCAAGAAGCTGATTAAAATGCTGGTAGACCTGGGATTCGAAAAACGAACCATAGTTTCAGGCATTGCCGAATATTTTGAACCTGAAGTATTACCAGGAAAGAAAGTATCGGTATTGGCCAATCTGGCTCCAAGAAAAATCAAAGGAATTGAATCACAGGGAATGATCCTGCTTTCAGAAAATCCGGATGGATCGCTCCACTTTATGGAACCATCTGAAGAGGCAGTAAATGGTTCTGAGATTAACTGATCCTAATTTGAAAGCAGCCAGCACGAGTGCAGGCCAGGTTCTGATTTGATCTGAGAGAGTCCCCTTTCAGCTTCCGACTTGGTGGCATAAGACGCCACGCTTACACGGTACATGCGGTTCTCAGTAATCATCACCTCCGCCTGAAATCCCCTGCTATTAAGTTTATCCTGCAGATCACTGGCATTCTTTAGCTTATTAAAGCTCCCGGCAATAATAAAGAAGCTGTTAGTCACTTCGACCGGCAAGGATTGTTCCACTTCTGTTTCAGGTTCCGGAGCCTCTGTTTCAGATTCGCTTACCTGCTCCTGAGTTTCCGCATCTGATTGATCCGATATTGCTTCATCCTGCTCAACTGCCTCGAGGTCCGGTTTCCTATTAAACAAACCTTTCCTGTCACTACTTTCAGACTCATCTGAAGGAATCAGGATAATGACCACCAACACTACAATCAATGCTGCAGCAACTACCCAGATTACCCGCCATTTTTTACTCTTTGGTTTGGCCTTGGGTGGAGCAAGTGTTGTAACTTTTGGGCTTGCTTTGGATTCCGCCTCGGTTTCCTTAGTCTTTTCCTCCTCAATCGGAAGTTCCTCCAACTCAAGTAAATCCATCGATTCCAAACCATATTGATCTGGCTCCAGTACCCAGGCAGGGTCTGCCTGAAAGAGGATCTTACCATCTGCATCCCTTGAAAAGTTTCCGGCCTCAGGAAGGAGATAGTCTTCTCCTTTGTCAAGGGAAAATTTGATGGCATCAACCAGCTCAAGCACACGCTGCTGTGCCTCATCCCTCTCCAGCACTTCTCCCGCTGCCAACGTTTCGGCAAGCAAATCATCATCCTTGCTAAAGCTTGTATCAAACCTGACCGAAATTCCTGGTGGGTTGATCCGGTTTCCGGTTGGTGTCTGTGTCCTTTCAGGAGCGATTACTTCAAGGTTTCCAAAGCCAGGAAGAATTACACGCTTTCGCTCATCAAGGAGCATTCTGATATATTTTCCGATGATCATGCAGGTCGTTTGTGAGGTAAAAATAATCAGTCGTCCGAGGAAAACAAAACCAAGTTATCAACCCGCCTTTTTTTATTATCTTCGTGAGTTGATTCTGTAAGCCTGTATAAATGAACGAGATAAAAATGGTAGACCTTCATGGTCAGTACCTTAAAATAAAAAATGAGGTAGACCTTGCTATTCAGCATGTGATCGATTCGACTGCTTTTATCAGGGGTGCGGATGTACGGGAATTTCAGGATGAATTATCCACTTATCTGGGTGTTAAACACTGTATTGCCTGTGGCAATGGTACAGATGCCCTGCAGGTGGCCATGATGGCCCTGGAGTTGAAACCCGGGGATGAGGTAATTACCGCTCCTTTCACTTTTATTGCAACGGTGGAAGTGATCAGGCTCCTTGGATTAAAACCGGTATTTGTGGATGTACGGCCCGATACTTTTAACCTGGATCCGGAACAACTGGAGCAAGCTTTGACAGAACGAACCCGTGCCATTGTTCCGGTGCATCTGTTTGGACAGTGTGCCGATATGGAGGCAATCATGGAATTTGCACAAATCAATGACCTTTATATCATTGAGGACAATGCCCAGGCTTTGGGAGCTGACTTTCTCTCCTCAGATGGATCGAAACAGAAAGCCGGTACTATCGGGCATCTGGGGACTACCTCATTCTTCCCTTCCAAGAATTTAGGGGCCTTTGGAGACGGCGGAGCACTCTTTACAAACGATGAAAGCTTTGGGAAAAGGGCCGCCTCCCTTGTAAACCATGGGATGCAAAAACGATATTACTACGATCATGTGGGAGTGAACTCACGCCTGGATACACTGCAGGCTGCCATTCTCAGGGTCAAACTACAGCACCTGGATGATTATCACCGCTTGCGGCAGGGAGCAGCCAGCTGGTATGATACCACTCTGTCAGATATAGAGGGCCTCCAGACCCCCGTGCGCTCACCCTTTACCACCCATATTTTTCACCAGTACACACTGCAGATAGAAGCCTCCAGAAGGGATAAATTGAAACAGTACCTTCAGGAAAAGGGCGTTCCATCCCAGGTCTACTATCCCGTTCCTCTGCATCTGCAAAGGGCCTATGCTGACCTTGGATATCAGGAAGGTAGTCTGCCGGTATCAGAAGAATTAGGCAACAGCGTGCTCTCATTGCCCATGCATACTGAAATGGAACAGGATCAACTGGCTTATATTTCGGACCATATACAACAATTTTTTAAAGCTTAGAAGATGAAGGATTACTTTGCCCATGAAACCGCTGTAATTGATGACGGCGTTAAGATTGGAGACGGTACCAGAATTTGGCACTTTAGCCATATCATGACAGGAAGCGTCATTGGTAAAAATTGCAACCTGGGACAGAATGTAGTGGTTTCACCCGATGTAATTCTGGGAAACAATGTGAAGGTCCAGAACAATGTCTCCATTTATACCGGGGTCATCTGCGAAGATGATGTCTTCCTCGGGCCCTCCATGGTTTTTACCAATGTAATCAATCCTCGAAGTGCGGTGATCAGGCGTGATAAGTATATCGAAACAGTGGTTGAAAAAGGAGCAACAATTGGAGCCAATGCCACCATCGTTTGTGGTAACAAAATTGGAAAATTTTCGTTTATAGGGGCAGGAGCTGTCGTTGTCTGTGAAGTCTTACCTTATGCCCTGGTAGTAGGCAATCCCTCCAGGCAGATTGGATGGATGAGCGAATTCGGTCATCGCCTTAAATTTAACAGTGAAGGACTTGCCTCCTGTCCCGAAAGTGGAGATACATACAGACTTGATGGAGAGATGATCACCAAAATAGAATCAACAAATGAATAAGGCCCCTAAGAATTTTGCCGTAATCGGCATTGCTTGATATATTGCTGTAAGGCATGTGAGGGCTGTAAAAGAGACAAACAACAACCTTGTGGCAGCACTGGATCCCTTTGATAGCGTAGGCTTTATGGATAGTTATTTTCCGGAAGCCGACTTTTTCACTGAATTTGAACGTTTCGATCGTCATATTGCCAAGCTAAACAGGCAGGGAACCCATGTGGATTATGTAAGTATTTGCTCTCCCAATTATCTGCACGATTCACATATACGCTTCGCACTGCGCAATGGGGCAGATGCAATTTGTGAGAAACCCCTGGTTCTGAATCCCTGGAATATCGATGCCCTGAAGGATTATGAAAAGGAGACTGGCAAAAAGGTGTGGAATATTCTACAACTCCGACACCATCAGGCCATCATGGATCTGAAAGAGCAAGTGCGCAACGGTCCGCCCGACAAAGTATATGATGTGGATCTCTCCTACATCACCAGCAGGGGGAATTGGTATCACTACTCCTGGAAAGGAAAAGAAGAAAAATCCGGAGGGGTTCCCACCAATATTGGCGTGCATTTCTTTGATATGCTTACCTGGATCTTCGGGGAGGTCAAGGAGAGCCGGGTTAACATTCTGAAAGGAGATAAAGCTGCCGGATATCTCGAACTGGAAAGGGCCCGGGTTCGCTGGTTCCTGAGTATTGATTACAACGATATACCGACCGAGATGAAGGCTTCCGGGAAACGAACATACCGTTCCATTACGGTGAACGAGGAAGAGATTGAATTTAGCGGCGGATTTACCGATTTACATACAATATCCTACGAAAAAATCCTGGAAGGTAAGGGGTACGGACTTGACGCAGCCCGAACTTCCATTGGAATTGTCTATAACATTCGTAATTCTGAACCTGTTGGGTTAACAGGGGATTATCATCCAATTATTAAAAGCATTCCTTATGATTTATAACGATCTGCTGAGCGGCAAGAAGAAAATGGCTGTCATCGGACTGGGTTATGTGGGGCTTCCTATTGCCCTGGAATTTGCAAAGAAAATTTCTGTCATCGGATTTGACATCAAACCCG
>JAUVIT010000032.1 GCA_030592605.1 Bacteroidota bacterium | reverse complement strand
ATCAGTTTTGAACACTCCATGCAGGGCGAAGTAGTGATATAAAGTGTGGATCCCTCACTGCTGTTATTGGACTTAGCCACCTTTGTTATGGCATTGGCTTCGGCATGCAGTACGTAGGATTTGGTGGTGTCGTGCTCATCCTCACACTTATTTTCAAATCCTGCAGGGGTACCGTTGTAGCCGTCCGAGATGATCATCTTGTCTTTAACCAGCAATGCCCCCACCTGCCTGCGAATGCAGTAGGAGTTGGACGCCCAGATCCTTGCCATTTTCAGATAGCGTTTGTCAATAGCCAACTGCTTCTCTCCAGTGTTTGTGGTTTGTTCTGACATCATTTGAGGATTGTGCCCAGAGCCGGGATCGAACCGGCACGATATTGCTATCACTGGTGTTTGAGACCAGCGCGTCTACCAATTCCGCCACCTGGGCAATGTGTGTTCAACTATTTCAAGAACTATATGTCACTTTCATGACAAACTATATAAACCTGGGTGGCGGAATTGGCCTACTCCGCATGCTGGCCCCTCCCTAAAAACCTCCATTGGAGGTTTTCTTTACGGTCGGTCCTGCCACCTGGGCTAAGGTGTTTCTAATTAACTTAAAGAACTATCAGCCATCAATATTGACTAATCTTTTTAACCTGGGTGGCGGAATTGGCCTACTCCGCATGCTGGCCCCTCCCTAAAAACCTCCATTGGAGGTTTTCTTTACGGTTGGTCCTGCCACCTGGGCATTGTGTGTTCAACTACTTCAAGAACTATATGTCACTTTCATGACAAACTATATAAACCTGGGCTTTTTAAAGCGGAGCGAAGTTAATGCTTTTCATGGTAATTGCCAAGCCCGCAAAGAATCTGTCAGGTTCATGTTCTCATGTTTTTGTCACTCTCACCCGCCCGGGTCATGATGTTAATGTTAATCTGCGATATAGATCTTTGATTTTAACCTTATAGGTGTTTCCCAGAAGGAATATTCCCACAAAATTGGGTGATATACTCGCTAGAAAGCCATTAATCCAAAATCCTATATGAACAAGGATTTACCAAAAAATGGAATACAAAGAATTACTTAAGGAGTTAGTTGCAATAATCGAAAAAACAAAAATACAAGTTGTTTCACGTGCAAATAGCTCTTTGACAGTTTTGTTTTGGTATGTAGGGAAAAGAATATTAACTCATAACCTACAAAACAAAAGAGCAGCTTACGGAAAACAAATTGTCGTTAAAGTGTCACGAGAATTAGTTGCAAAGTTTGGAAAGAACTACGAGGAAAAGAATTTGCGCCGAATGATCCAATTTGCTGAAAAATATCCAGATATCGAAAATGTCGTTACACTGTCTCGACATTTATCATGGTCTCATTTTCTTACACTTATTCCACTCAAGAACCAGAATGCCAGAGATTTTTATGGGAAACTTGCATATGGAAACATATTTGGCGTTCGTGAATTAAGACAACACATCGAAAAGAAAGTTTACGAAAGAACAAAAAATGCAGATATTCAGCTTTTTGATAGTGAAGTAATTGAAACAGGAGTTTTCAAAGATCCATATTTACTTGACTTTTTGGAGTTGAAGGATGGCTATTTGGAAAATGATTTGGAAACTGCAATTCTGAAAGAGCTTGAAATGTTTATCCTTGAACTTGGAAATGGTTTTACATTCGTGGAAAGACAAAAGCGAATGATTATTGATGGAGATGACCACAACTTAGATTTGTTGTTCTATCACCGAAAACTGAAAAGACTAGTAGCAATTGAGCTGAAGATTGATAAGTTTAAAGCTCAGCAAAAAGGTCAGATGGAACTCTATCTTAAATGGTTAGATAAGTATGAAAAGCAAGAAGGAGAGCAAACTCCAATAGGATTGATTCTTTGTGCAGTTGCAAGTAAGGAGCAAATAGAACTACTTGAAATACAAAAAAATGGAATTATGGTAGCAGAATATTGGACTGAATTACCCCCTAAAGAGATTTTAGAAGCAAAACTACATGAAGCCTTAATTGAAGCTCGTGAACGAATTCAAAGAAAGAAACTAATGCAATAGAAGAATATCAAAGCATTATAACGCTTCAGGTGTCCCATTGACGAGTTTAGGACGTTAATGCTTTTCAGGGTAATTGCCAAGCCTGCAAAGAATCTGCCAGGTTCATGTTCTTAAATATCTTTTATGAAACGATCCATTGCTAAATTTGTTGATCTAAAACTCAAGAAAACAGAAGCAGCATGAAAAAGGAATATAATGAGAAAGTAGCCCAGGTATTAAGCCGTTTGGGAATCAAGGATATGAACCCGGGAGCCACCACAGGTCAGGAGTGGCTCAATACCACTGGGGATGTAACATCTTCAGTATCACCTATTGATGGAGAGGTCATCGCAAAAGTTACCAATGCCACCACAGAGGAGTATGAGTTAGTGATTGCGAAAGCAGAAGAGGCTTTTTCTGTTTGGAAATCGATTCCCGCTCCCCACAGAGGAGAGGTAGTCAGGCAGATCGGACTTGCGCTTCGTGAATCCAAAGAGGATCTTGGTTTCCTGGTGACCCTGGAGATGGGAAAGATTTACCAGGAAGGTATGGGCGAAGTACAGGAGATGATTGACATTTGCGACTTTGCAGTGGGACAGTCCCGCATGCTTTATGGTTATACCATGCAGAGCGAGCGTCCGCAGCACCGTATGTACGACCAGTATCATCCCCTGGGGATCGTTGGACTGGTAACCTCGTTTAATTTTCCGGTGGCCGTATGGGCATGGAACGCTATGATTGCAGCCATTGCAGGGGATGTAGTTGTCTGGAAGCCCAGTTCAAAGACTCCGCTCACAGCCCTTGCCATTCAGAATATCATTAGTAAAGTACTGAAAGATAATGGGGTACCCGAAGGTGTATTTAACCTTGTGGTTGCAAAGTCATCGGTGATGGGTGATAATTTTGCTGCCGATCGCAGGATCCCCCTCTTCTCCGTTACTGGCTCTACCCTGGTCGGAAAACATATTTCCGGAATTGTGGGTAAACGCCTGGGAAGTGCCATCATGGAGCTGGGAGGTAACAATGCCTTAATCGTTTCGGAGCATGCCGACCTGGAACTGGCCATTCCGGCCATCGTCTTCGGGGCTGTGGGAACAGCCGGTCAGCGTTGCACCTCTACCCGCCGGGTTATTATTCACGAGTCAGTTTATGATGAGGTGAAGGTCAGGTTAGTGAAAGCCTACAAGCAGGTAAGTACCCGAATTGGAAACCCACTTGATGAAAAGGTACTGGTTGGTCCGGTTGTGGACCGAATCGCAGTGGATCTCTTTACCGGTGCCATCGACAAAGTTAAGCAGGAGGGTGGCAGCATTCTTTACGGAGGCGATGTGCTAAAAGGTGAGGAGTACGAAGCAGGAACCTATGTTGTTCCCGCCCTGGCCGAAGTTCAGAACAGCTATCAGATTGTGCAGGATGAGACCTTTGCACCCTTACTTTATCTGATTAAATATGGCACCATTGAAGAGGCTATTGCGCTGAATAATGGTGTGCCACAGGGACTCTCCTCAGCCATTTTTACCCTGAACCTGAGAGAAGCTGAACAATTCCTTTCGGGTATGGGATCAGATTGTGGGATTGCCAATGTGAATATCGGCACCTCGGGTGCGGAGATTGGTGGAGCATTTGGCGGAGAAAAGGAGACCGGTGGCGGCCGTGAATCCGGATCCGATGCATGGAAAGCCTATATGCGCAGGCAGACCAACACCATCAACTACGGAACCGATCTGCCCCTGGCCCAGGGCATTAAATTCGACCTGTAGCATCACTGAGAAATAACCCTACGAATATAGTTTTTTGGAGGAAGCCTGTCGAATTCAACAGGCTTTCTTTTTTCCTATCCTGTAAGCCCATTTTAAATCAGAAGTAAGTGTTATATAAGTAGCCTTAGTTTGTGCGAAGCACAAAGTTCAGCTGCGTTATAATACTTACGAAGATTTTTTGAGATGGGCTTACATGGCCCTTGTGAGGATCTTAGACCGCACCAGGTTTCGGACGGCAAGAGTAATGCCTTCTGCATCATAGCCACACTCTTTGTAGAGCTCTTCCTGTGTTCCATGATCCACGAAACGATCCGGGATGCCCAGGCGGATAATCTTGGCTTTGTAGCTGTTATCATTCATGTACTCAATAACAGCACTCCCCAGTCCTCCTACTATGGAGGCGTCTTCCAGGGTAATGATCTTGTTGAAGCTGGAGAATATGGTCTTCAATAATTTGTTGTCCAGGGGCTTGAGGAAGCGCATATCGAAGTGAGCTACACTGATATGTTCTTTTTCGAGTATCTCAATGGCTTTGGTGGCCTCTTTTCCAATGGGTCCAAGGGAAAGTATTGCCAGATCTGAGCCATCCTTAAGTTGTTGCCCTCTTCCAATCTCAATCTCCTGGAAGGGTTGTTTCCAATCCACCGTTACACCTCTTCCCCTTGGATAGCGAATCACAAAAGGTCCCTTGGGCTTTAATTGTGCTGTATACATCATGTTTCGCATCTCTACCTCGTTGAGGGGCGATGCGATGGTCATCTCCGGGATACACCTGAAGAAGGCGAGATCATAGGCCCCATGGTGAGTGGCTCCGTCCGATCCAACCAGTCCGGCACGATCCAGGAAAAATACTACAGGTAGTTTCTGTATGGCCACATCGTGAATAACCTGGTCGTAGGCCCGCTGCATAAAAGAGGAGTAGATATTGCAGAAGGGTATCATTCCCGAAGCTGCAAGACCGGCCGAAAAAGTGACTGCATGTTGCTCTGCAATTCCTACATCATAAGTGCGGTCGGGCATCTCATCCATCATGGTTTTCAGGGAAGACCCTGTGGGCATGGCAGGGGTGATCCCGATAATCTTCTTATTGGTAAGGGCCAGTTCAAGGATGGTTTCACCAAATACATCCTGGTAAAGCGGAGCTTGGGGTCCATCCGGTACTTTTTGAATAATCTCCCCGGTATGTATGTTGAATTTACCGGGAGCATGAAATTCCGTCTGGTTCTCTTCGGCACGTGCAAAACCTTTTCCCTTCTGGGTAATCACATGCAAGAGTTTGGGTCCTGGGATATCTTTCATATCCTTCAGGATTTCAGTCAGGTGATGCACATCATGCCCGTCCACCGGACCAAAATAGCGGAAATTGATGGACTCGAACAGATTGCTCTGCTTCAGCAGAATGGATTTGATGGCATTCTCAATTTTTTGAGCATAACTCCTTGCGTGCGGTGTAATTTTATTCATGAAACCCAGCAGGTTCCACACATCATTCTTGACCTTATTATAGGATTTAGAGGTAGTAATATCCAGTAGGTAATCTTTCATGGCTCCGACGCTGGGGTCGATGGAGATATTGTTGTCGTTCAGGATCACCAGCAGGTTTTTTCCCGCATGTCCTGCATTGTTCAGCGCTTCATAGGCCATTCCGCCACTCAGCGCACCATCACCAATAACAGCCACAACCTGACGGTCAGCCTCATTCTGATAGTCATTGCCGGCAGCCATGCCCAGGGCCGCAGAAATGGAAGTAGAGGAGTGTCCCACCCCAAAGGCGTCATATTCACTTTCCGATCGCTTTGGAAAACCACTGATCCCTCCGTACTTTCTATTGGTATGGAAAACTTCTCTTCGTCCGGTAAGAATTTTATGGCCATAGGCCTGGTGACCCACATCCCAGATAATCTGGTCGAAGGGAGCATTAAAAACATGGTGAAGGGCAACAGTAAGTTCCACCACCCCAAGACTGGCACCAAAATGACCCGGATTGGACGATACGATTTCAATGATGTACTGACGAAGTTCGGAGCTGAGCTGGCGTAACTCTTCCGGTGTCAGCGACTTCATGTCGTCCGGACTCTCAATGCTTTCGAGTAATTTATATGATCCCGCCTTCTCTTCCATCACCTGATTTCACTGGCGCAAAGTTACAAATAATAATCTATGTTAATATCTTAAACAACTGTGGGGAAAAAATGGCAAAAAAGGACCCCCATTTTTATGTAATTTTCTCCAGTTGAACCGTTATGAAGATATGATGAAGAGGATTTTCTATTTAGCAATCGGACTGGCACTACTGGGTTCTTGTGTCCCCACCAGCGAATTCACACAACAATTGGATAAAAGTAACTCCCTTCAGGGCGAGCGGGATCTGCTCATGGCCGAGAATGAATTCTTGACTGTCGAGAACCGGGAGATGAGGGCAAAGTTCGATGAAGTTGAAGCGCAGAAGGAGCAGTTTACCAAGGATAGTATTCGAATCTATAAGCGTGTTGAGGATCTTGAAAAGGAGATTGTTCAGCTGGAGCGAAAATATGCAGATCTTGAATCTACCCATGAGTCACTATTGCGTGGCAATGCCAGGGAGACACGCCGATTGTTGAATGAATTGCAGACCACCCAGGAAGACCTGGCTGCCAAACAACAACTACTTAAGGAGCTGGAAGCAAATGTGGCTGGTCAGCGTCAGGATGTAAACAGGCTTCAGGCAGAGCTGGAAGCCAGAAATGCGCGCTTGATGGAGATGGAGGAGATGCTTTACCAGAAAGACAGGATACTGGATGATCTTAGGCAGAAGGTGGCCGATGCCCTGATGGGATTTGAAGGTCAGGGTCTGACTGTAACCCGCAAAAACGGGAAAGTATATGTGTCCATGGACGAAAAATTGCTGTTCAAATCGGGAAGTACAAGTGTTGACCCAAAAGGTGTTCAGGCCTTGAGACAACTGGCACAGGTACTGGCCAGGAATCCGGATATTGACATTATGATTGAGGGACATACCGATGATGTACCCTTCAGAAAAGGAGCGTCCATTAAGGATAACTGGGATTTGAGTGTTCTGAGGGCTACCTCCATTGTCAGAATCCTGCTGGATGGTTCAGGGATTGATCCTGTTCGGCTGACTGTAGCCGGGAGGGGTGAATTTCTGCCAGTGGATTCGGCCGATACTCCGGAAGCCAGAAGAAGGAATCGCCGGACCGAGATTATCCTGTCGCCCGACCTTTCGGAGGTGTTCAGAATTCTCGAGCTTTAGATGGTCATGATATCCTGATCCTTGGCTTCTACAATTTTTTCCACCTTCTCGGTGAATTCATCGGTTAGCTTCTGAATGTTATCTTCCGCTGTTTTGGTTTCATCTTCCGAGAGACCATCTTTCTGCATGTTCTTATACTCGTCGTTGGCTTCGCGGCGCGCATTTCTGACACTTACCCGAGCATTTTCTCCTTCGTTCTTAACCTGCTTTACCAGTTCGTGGCGACGTTCCTCCGTAAGTTGAGGTATTATCAGTCGAATAACTTCCCCGTTGTTTCCCGGTGTAATTCCCACGTTGGAAACCATCAAGGCTTTTTCAATGGGATCGATCATGCTTTTCTCCCAGGGCTGGATCATAATGGTCTTGGCATCTGGAGTACTGATGTTGGATACCTGGTTCAGGGGTGTAGGAGTGCCGTAATAATACACCATAACACCATCCAGAATATGCACATTGGCTTTGCCTGCCCTGATACGCATCAACTCATTATCAAGGTGCTCAATGGTTTTTTCCATGTTCTCTTTGGCCATTTCATAGACCATTTGGACTTCTTCGTTCATGATCTCAGATTTTCATTCAGCGCCTAAATTATCTAATTTTTGATTAAAGTTCCAACTTTTTTCCCTGAAAGAAGCTTCTTCAGGGTCCCTTTCTCATTCATATTGAAGACGATAATCGGCAGCTTATTCTCTTTGCACATGGTAAAGGCTGTCTGATCCAGAATCCTTAACTCCTTTTCCAGGGCTTCTGAAAAGGTAAGTTCATCATACTTAACCGCGTCCGGATCTTTTTCCGGATCACTGGTATAAACGCCGTCTACACGGGTACCTTTCAACATTACATTGGCTTCCATTTCAACAGCACGAAGTGTGGCAGCCGTATCCGTAGTAAAATAAGGATTCCCGGTTCCTCCCGAGAAAATCACAATCTCATTGCGCTCCAGGGCTTCAATGACACTGGGTTTGTAATAGAATTCAGCGACCGGTTCCATACGAATGGCTGTAAAGAGCCTGGCTTTAATTCCTTTCGACTGGAAAGCCGATTGCAGGGCAAGTCCGTTAATTACAGTGGCCAGCATGCCCATGTAGTCCCCTTTAACCCGGTCAAATCCGGCTTCAACCCCCGACATACCCCGGAAGATATTCCCACCGCCTATGACGATCCCCACCTGGATACCCATGCGGGATACTTCTATGATCTCCTCAATGTAGTCGTTCAGCCTTTCGGAGTCAATTCCATGCGACTTGCCCGCCATCAGTGCCTCTCCGCTTAACTTTAATAAAATCCGTTTGTATCCAGACATAGGGTTCCTTTTTGTTTTAAAAGTACTAAAAAGCAAGTAATCTGGAGGGGAGGTATTTTTAACGGTGCTGAAATTGGCTTCGCCGAGCTCGCAAGCTCGGTTCTTCACTGCGTGAACATTTATAGGCACCTAATAAAAGCACCTCCCTCCAGATTATCAGTGCGGGGTGAGGTAAGCATGCTTCCCTACATTAGCAGAGATGCGACAGTCTTATTTATAATTGGTCTTTTACTGGTATATGGTACAGACAGGGCTGAGTCGACACTTAGGATGAAAAAAATCAGGAATAGATATATTTTATCCAGTTATTAACTATTTTGATGATGATTTGGATAATAAATGTCTATCGATGGATATTTATTATCCGAAAAGTACCAAATAAGTATAGTAACCAGATAATTTATATTCTTTTTCCATGAGTGGAGCAGTTTTCAATCAGAAATATGCTTGGTTTTATATTTCAGGATGTGGCGAGGTAATTTCCGGAGAAGAACCGAGCTCATCTGGCCAGGATATTTGCAGACATTGTCGATAAGGGTATGCTATTCAAAATAACCCGGGACAATTACCATTTTATTCCCTTTAGCGGATCTGGAAACCCAGGTTCCTGATGGTCTTCAAACGGAACGGGACACCATCGAAGAATGTCTTGATGTTCTCATCTCTGAATCCCGGATCGGAAAAGGATCCGGCAGTCCTGGCTACACGATTACCCCTGAGAGGCTAAAATAAAAAAAGGCTGTCCCGCATCGTGCAGAACAGCCCTAAACAAGTAACAAATATTCTCTTACTTCACAGAAAACCTTTTAAATCCGGTTACCTTGAGGTCTTTGTCAGCCTCCTGGATATACTGGGCAACGGTCTTCTTGTTATCTTTTGTGAATTCTTGGTTCATCAGGGTGTTTTCCTTGAGGAATTTCTTTACCATACCTTCGGCAATGCGGTCTACAATGTTCTCAGGTTTGCCTTCATCAAGTGCTTTTGCACGACCAATCTCTTTCTCCTTGGCAATAACCTCAGCAGAAACACCATTTTCATCAACAGCAACGGGAGCCATGGCGGCAATTTGCATGGCCACATCCTTGGCAACCTGCACATCAACATCAGACTTACTGAATCCAACCAGGGTAGCCAGGTTGTTTCCAATATGGTTATAAGGCTGAACTTTTTCGGCCTGAATGAAATCGAAGTAAGCCAGTTCCAGCTTTTCTCCAATGGTACCTGACTCCTCGGTGATTACATCAGCAAGTACTTTACCGTCCATTGAAAGGGCTTTAAGGGCTTCCAGGTCAGCAGGCTTTTCAGCGACGGCCAGATCCAGGATGGAGCTTGTAAACGCTACAAATTTATCGTTCTTGGCCACAAAATCAGTTTCGCAGTTCAGGGAGATCAAGGCACCATAGTTTCCATCAACTTTGGCCAGAACACAACCTTCACTGGCTTCACGGTCGGCACGCTTGTTGGCGATGGCCTTACCTTTTTGACGAATAAGATCAATAGCTTTGTCGAAATCACCCTCAGCCTCCTGCAATGCTTTTTTGCAGTCCATCATACCTGCACCAGTGGATTTTCTCAGTTTTGCAACATCTGCAGCTTTAATATCAGCCATTATATATTGTCTTTAATACGTTTATTGTTTGTTTAAATCGTCTTGTACTATTCAGCTTTTTCAGCGGGCTTCTCCTCAATCTTAGGCTCTTCCTTAACTTCAGCTTTGGGTTCTTCCTTAACTTCGGCTTTAGGCTCTTCCTTAACCTCTACCTTTTCAGCTTTGGGTTCTTCCTTAACCTCTACCTTTTCAGCTTTGGGTTCTTCCTTAACTTCAGCTTTAGGCTCTTCCTTAACTTCAGCTTTAGGCTCTTCCTTAACTTCAGCTTTAGGTTCTTCCTTAACTTCGGCTTTAGGTTCTTCCTTAACTTCAGCTTTAGGCTCTTCCTTAACTTCAGCTT